>JAFDYM010000390.1 GCA_018267435.1 Bacteroidota bacterium
CATAATAAGTACCTGCACTAGTGAGAACGTGATACCCCATAGAGACATCAATACCCGTATCAATTCGCTGTTGTGTATATGTATAGCATAAATGAGTAATAGGGCTACAATAGGGGCAGATATAGCACCTGCCAACATGAAAGGCTTAAGGCGCTTGCCTTTAGCCCATATTGCCAATGGCACGCTGCACAGCATAACGGTAAGGTAGCGGTTGCCCACCATTGATGCTATTTCATAGTCTTTAAAACCATGGTCGAGCATATCGAAGTTGAGCAATATGGTAAAGGCGGCATTGATGAGTTGTATGCATAGGTCTAGCATCATCAAATTGATGATGACCTTAGGTATACCGAAATAACGCTGAATTGCGTGCTTCACCACTTATAATTAAAACCGATGCAAAGCAAGTAAATACTAGGTACTATTCATGCACCGACTTCCTATATTCTAATGGCGTGGTGCCCGTATGTTTTTTAAAGAAACGGATGAAATAGGTAGGGTCTTCAAAGTTCAAGTCGAAGCATATTTCCTTTATGCTCTTGGTGCCATATACCAATGCGCGTTTTATTTCAAGCAACAGTCGTTCCTGTATTACCGCCTCGGTGCTTTTGCCAAAGTATTGCTTGCTTATGGTATTTAACTGTATGCTAGTGGTGCGCATGGCGCTGGCGTATTCGCTGGCGCGCCAATGCTGCTTGTAGTTTTCTTCAATAAGTGCTTGCAACTGTAGGGCCTGTTTGTTTTTTATGGGTAGAACTTGCTTGGCATTGCCTTGCAATAAGTACAGGCGCTGCAGCTTTAGCAGTACTGCTTGAAAGAGGTATTTTATTTCCTCCCTTCTAGCCTTGCTATCGGCCATAAAGTTGGTTTGTACTTCGGCTAGTAGGTTTACTACTTCTTCGAAATCATGTTTTGTTAAATTGAGTATGCGCGTGTTTTCGGGCTTATAGAATGCCAATTCGCTCAAGTTAAAGTTGCTATCGGTAAACTCTGCCGCAAATAAAAAACTATAGCCACTACTACCGGGCAAGCGCTTAACTACATGCACTTGGTTAGCCGCCACAAAGTGTATGCTGTTCGATTTTATTTTGTGTGTTTCAAAATCTATTTCGTGTTTACCACCGCCTTTCGTAAACACTAGCACCTCGTAGTAGTTGTGCCTATGCGGTAACGAAACATCATACTTCGACACATTCTTGCGCCAAGCCAAGTATTCAAACTTTGGCAGTTTGGCTTCGGCTTTAAATTCGTGCGTAGGTATAACTTTAGGCTTCATATAAGCTAGACGGCTTCTGCCATTCTTTGGTTCAGTGTTTTGGTGTTTTTTCCTTGCTTGGCAGGTATATAATCCATGGCATACTCGCTAAGTGTAGTAATAGTAAGCGAAGGGTTAACACCTAAGTTACATGGCATTATAGAGCCATCTAGGATGTACATATTTTCATAGCCATGCACGCGGAAAAAATCATCTACTACGCCCTCTTCTCGTGTTCTGCCCATGGGGCAGCCCCCCAATATATGCGCAGTACTAGCTAGGCTAAACATAATCTCGCTAAAGGCATTCATAGGTACGCCGTTTACCTTTTTGGCGTAGCGGTATAGTGCGTCTTGCCCTATAGGTATATAGGTTGGTACGGGTTCGTTGCTATCGTTTACCATACTTATGCTAGTGCCGAACAAGCCGCGTTTCAGCTTAATGCGCATGGCGTTTTCAAGCGTTTGCATTATTAAAAATATTACACCCGTGCCTGCAGGATTGGTAGTAAATAGCGTGCGCAGAAATTGTATAGGGTGCAGCAGCATATTGCCCAGCATTTTAGCGGTACGCACGGGCGCACTGCCATTACCAGCAGCCATTACAGCTAGGCGCGTCATAGCTCCGCTACCGTCGGGGAACTTGCATATTTCTATGTTCGTATTCTCGTCGGGTGAGAACACGCGCGATATAGCTACACCGTGATTCAACTTTCTATCGGCAGCCATTACGCCGCTCAGCATTTCCGAGTTGGTCAAAATATTCTCGCCTAGCTTATCCGATAGGTTTGGCAAGGTTTTGTGCAGGTACTTTTGTTTCAGGAGTAAATCCATAGTGCCTAGCACGCCGCCGCTTACTATCAAGCCTTTGCTTTTATAGGAGGTTAGCTGCTTGCCAAACCATGAGGTAGATGATTGTGTATGCACCACATACTCACCGTTGATATGCTCAATTTTAGTAACCTCAGTTTCTGCCAATACCTGTGCGCCGAACATATTCTCAGCAAAGTACAGGTAGTTTTTGTCGAGGGTGTTTTTAGCGTTCTCTCTACAGCCTACCATGCAGCCCGCGCACTCGGTGCAGCCGCTGCGCAAGGGGCCTAGCCCTTTAAAATACGGGTCTACTTCTTTATCGGGTGCGCCTAGATATACACCCACGCCATCTACGGGCTTAAATGAATCGGGGTAGCCCATGTCCTCAGCTACTTCTTTCAGTACCCTATCTTCTTCATATTCGCGTTTAAACTTGGCAGAGCCGAGCATGAACTGAGCAGTTTCAAAGTATGGTGCCAAGGTGCTTTTCCAGTCTTTAAAGTGGCTCCATATTTTATGGGTATAGAAAGGCTCTTTAGGCAGCATGTGTGTGTTGGCATATACCAGCGAACCGCCGCCTACACCTACACCGCTTATTACAAAAACCTCTTTAAAAAAGGTTAACTTTTGAAAGCCGAAGCACTTTAATAAAGGCAGCCAGAGATACTTCTTCACGTTCCAATTGGTAGTGGGAAAATCGCTCGTCTTCCAACGCTTGCCCTTCTCAATTACCAATACGCTATATCCCTTCTCGGCTAGGCGCATGGCAGATACACTGCCCCCAAAGCCCGAGCCTATTACGATGTAGTCGAAAGTTTTGTCTGTTGTCATATTTGCTATCAGAATATACAGAATGTGTTAGCGTAAGGCAAGTTAATCATTAATCACTATCAGCCATTCTGCGAGCAAAATTAAATAAACACTAGTTTCGCATTATGTCAAACAAGTTAGATATAACACCACTACAGCAGTGGACAGGAATAAAAAATCAACCATTTACCATAGCAGGGCCTTGCAGCGCCGAAGGAGAGGAACAGGTAATGCAAACCGTACAGGACATAGTAAAGTATGCACCCGGCAAAGTACACGCTATACGTGCAGGTATATGGAAGCCGCGCACGCGCCCTAACCAGTTTGAAGGGGTAGGCGGCATAGGCTTGCCATGGATAAAGAAGGCGAGCGTGGCAGTAGGCCTACCTGTAATGATAGAGATAGCCAGTGCCGCACACGTAGAGGCTGCGCTAAAAGCAGGAATAGATATACTATGGATAGGCGCGCGCACTACGGTATCGCCATTTAATGTGCAGGAGATAGCCGACTCGCTGAAGGGTGTAGATATACCTGTGCTGATAAAGAACCCAGTGAACCCTGACCTTGAACTATGGGTAGGTGCCATTGAACGTATACATGCGGCGGGTATTAAGAAACTAGCCGCCGTGCACCGTGGTTTTTCATCGTACGAGAAAACCATTTACCGCAACCCGCCTATGTGGGAGATACCTATCGAGCTACGTAGGCGCTACCCGGAGGTTCCGATTATTGTCGACCCATCGCATATCGGTGGCTCGCGCAATATGATAAGTATGTTGGCGCAGCAAGGTATGGATATGGGCTTCGATGGCTTGATGATAGAAACACACATCAACCCCGATAAAGCTTGGACAGACGCGAAGCAGCAAGTAACGCCACAGCGCTTGGGCGAAATATTGGATGCCATCATTGTGCGCCAACCTAAGGCCGAAATGGACGAACAACACACCTTGCACGACCTTCGCGCTAAGGTGGACCGCATAGATAATTACATCATTGAATTGCTATGCGAGCGCATGGGTATATCGGAAGAGATAGGCGAGTTCAAGAAACAAAACCAGTTGGCCATACACCAAGCCGAGCGCTGGTCGCTAATAGTTAAACGTGCATTAGAGCAAGGCAAGAACGGCGGCTTAACCGAAGAGTTTATCTTGAAATTCTACCAACAAGTACACAACGAAAGCATCCGCCACCAAAGCAAAGTAATGGAAGGCGAAGAGGGTGTGATATAGCTCTTTAGTGTGCCTTTGCTAGCCACAGATTGCCAGATTAAATACAAAGACGAATCTGTTTAATCTGTTGTGACTATTCTATTTTGAATTCTTCTTAATAGCCGCGGCTAACCGCTCTGCCCATAGGGTGTACATACGCCCTGATGGGTGTAAGTTATCGAAGGCTATCAGCGAGCGTTGTTCCTTCACCTCGCGCGATATATCGGTAATGTCAATGTAATGCACCCCATGCGCTGCGCTTACACTTTTGTTCACGGCATTGTAGGCATCTATCTCCTTACCTATTTGTTCTGCACTACGCTTATCTCCCTCGGCAAATGGGGTTTGCCCCCAGTCGGGTATGCTTAGCACATACACATGGTTTTTATTGCCACCTGCATAGTTGATGGCTGTGTTCAGCAGTGCTTCAAACTCCTGCTTATAATTAGCAGTATCGCGGCCGCGGTATTGGTTGTTTACGCCTATTAGTAACGTTACTATATCATAAGTGCTGGTTAGGTTTTCATCTTTTATGGCATCGGTCAGTTCATCGGTAGTCCAACCAGTTTTTGCAATAATAGTGGGTTGCTTATAGTGTATGCCTTGTTTATCCAGCATAGTCACGGCCTGGTTAGGGAAGCGGTCTTTCTCATCTACGGCCTCGCCTATGGTATAGCTATCGCCTAGGCATAGCATGGTGTGTTTCTTTTCTAGCATAAAAGCAGTATTGCCAACTAATGCCGTAAAAGTGCAAATAAGTATGCAGATGTAATGCCTCATACTTTATCTACTTCAAAATTGTGCCAACGGTTTGCTGTTTATTCAAAAAATAAATTTAGATTTGTCTAAAATTAGTAAATAAAGGTGAGTGTTAGGTCTTTAGATGAGGTACATGAAAGTATTGATACCACGCAAGCGCAAACCTGGCGCAAGCGTTTTTGGCTGTACCTAGGTCCTGCATTTTTGGTGGCAGTAGGCTATATGGATCCCGGCAACTGGGCCACCGATATAGCGGGCGGTAGCAAGTATGGCTATTCGCTATTGTGGGTACTATTAATGAGCAACTTGATTGCCCTCTTGCTGCAAAGCCTAAGCGCACGCTTGGGCATAGTGCGCGGAAGAGATTTGGCACAAGCCAGCCGCGAAACCTATCATCCCTTAGTAAATTATGCCCTGTGGTTTTTGGCAGAAATAGCCATAGCCGCCTGCGACTTAGCCGAGGTGTTGGGCATGGCCATCGGTTTGAATTTGTTGTTCGGTATGCCGATGTTGTGGGGGGTAAGCTTGGCCGTGTTGGATACCTTCATCATCCTGTTTTTGCAAAGCAAAGGCATGCGGTACATGGAGGCGTTCATCCTTTCGCTGGTAGCGCTTATCGGTCTTTCATTCTTTATAGAATTAACCTTTGCCAAGCCGCACCTGGGCGAAATGGCTACGGGCTTTATACCTATGCTAAAGGATGATGGCGCACTATACATAGCTATAGGTATAATAGGCGCTACAGTTATGCCGCACAACTTATACTTGCACTCGGCCTTGGTGCAAACCCGCCGCAATAAACAAGATAGCCAAGGCCTATGGGAAGCTATCAAGTTCAATTTTTACGATTCGGTAATAGCCTTAAACTTGGCTTTCTTCGTCAATGCTTCTATATTGATATTGGCGGCAACGGTTTTCTTTAAAGCAGGCTATCATGACATAGTTGAGATACAGGATGCGCACAAAATGTTGGAGCCATTGCTAGGAGAGAAGCTAGCGCCCATGCTGTTTGCCATTGCCTTGATAGCAGCGGGCCAAAGTAGCACCATAACAGGCACCCTAGCAGGGCAGATAGTAATGGAAGGCTACCTCGACCTGCGCATTGCGCCTTGGCTGCGCCGATTAATAACGCGCCTAATAGCCGTAGTGCCGGCCTTCTTGGTTATATACTACCTAGGCGAAAGCAAGGTGGGCGATATGCTCATTCTATCGCAAGTTATACTCAGTTTGCAGTTGGGCTTTGCCATTATTCCGCTTATCCATTTTGTAAGCGATAAGCAGGGCATGGGCGAATTTACCATCGGCCTTGCTACCAAGTTTTTTGCTTGGGTATCGGCAGTTATCATCGTTGGTCTAAATATAAAACTGGTAATAGATACCCTAAGCGAATGGCATACGGCCATGGCTAATCATCTTTGGGTATTCAACTTTATAGTGTTGCCTATCATACTGGTTGCGGCTGCGCTATTGCTATATGTTATCTATTGCGCGCTGTTCGGCAAAAAGCACGAGCGCAAAGCCAAAGCACCACACGGACAGGCTATCGATATTCCTGTCATCGAGCACCGCCAATACAGCCGCATCGCTATCTGTATCGATTTCTCGAAAGATGATGTGCGCGGTATTACCGAAGGTATTAGTCACGGTACCAAGGCTACTACTTTTTACCTGTTGCACATAGTAGAAACCGCTGGTGCGCGCAGCTATGGCGATGCCATCCACGACTTTGAAACTACCGAAGATGCCAAGCAACTGCACAAGTATGCCAATGCCCTGCGCGCACAAGGCTACGAGGTGATAGAGAAGCTTGGCTTCGGCAAGCCAACGCAAGAAATACCGCGCTATGCAAACGACATCAACGCCGAGCTATTGGTAATAGCTCGCCACGGCCACAAAGGCGTAATGGATCTCGTATTCGGCGAAACCATTGCCGACGTACAGCACAACGTAAAGAGCAGGGTGCTGATAGTGTAGAACTAACAACAGATTGAGCAGATTAAACAGATTGTAAAATGAATTTTTGTATTTAATCCGTTCTATCTGTATAATCTGTTGTGAAAAATTATTTGGCGCGGTGCTGCTGTGCATCTCGCATTAGCTCTGGCTGCCACGCGCGTATTTCCTGTTTGCAATTTTCGAGAATATCCACAGGCTGAAGGCACGTGGTGCGCGTAC
>JAFDYM010000391.1 GCA_018267435.1 Bacteroidota bacterium
GACCACTTTGTGCGTGCATACTACAATACCTACAATTTACCGGTAGTTATATCTAACTGTTCTAACAATTACGGATCGCACCATTTTCCTGAAAAGTTGTTACCGCTGTTCATTCATAATATTAAAAACAGCAAGCCGCTACCCGTATACGGCGATGGCAAATATACCCGCGACTGGTTATGGGTGGTAGACCATGCAGCTGCTATAGATATAATATTGCATAACGGCGGCCTTGGTGAAACTTATAATATCGGTGGCTTTAACGAGTGGCAGAATATTGACTTGATAAAGTTGATGTGCAAGGTAATGGACCAAAAGCTTGGTCGCCCTGAAGGTACTGCCGAGCAATTGATTACTTACGTAAAAGACCGCCCAGGGCACGATAAGCGCTATGCCATAGATGCTACTAAACTAAGCAGTGAACTAGGTTGGAAGCCTTCGGTTACTTTTGAGCAAGGAATGGATAAAACCATAGATTGGTATTTGGCTAACGATGAATGGCTGAACAATGTAACAAGCGGCGAATACAAAAAATATTACGAAGATCAATACGCAGCACGTTAGGCATGTACGATATTCAATACCATAAGCAAGATTTGTCGCAGTACTCGTTTTTAGTAACGGGTGGCGCTGGTTTTATAGGCTCAAACCTTGTCGAATACCTATTGAAGTTTGGTGCTAAGAAGGTGCGCGTATTCGATAACTTGTCTACTGGCAGGGCTAGTAACTTAGAAGAGTTTGAAAGTAATCCTGCTTTCGAGTTTTTTGAAGGCGATATACGCAGCCTAGATGATTGCCGTAAGGCTTGCAAGGGCATCGATTACGTTTCGCACCAAGCAGCATTAGGCAGTGTGCCTCGTTCCATAAAAGAGCCGGAAAATACCAATGCGGTAAATGTAGACGGCTTTTTGAATATGCTGATTGCAGCTAAGGATGAAGGGGTTAAAATGTTCGTATATGCATCGTCTTCTTCGGTGTATGGCGATGAAGCAAGCCTGCCAAAAGTAGAAAGCAAAATAGGTAGTCCACTTAGCCCGTATGCAGTAAGCAAATACACCAACGAGCTTTACGCCAAGGTGTTCAATACCACCTATGGTTTGAAAGTAATTGGCCTACGTTACTTCAATATATTTGGGCCTAAGCAGGACCCGAACGGTATGTATGCAGCTGTTATACCGCTTTTTGTAAGTAAGATATTGGCCTGCACCGAAGTATTTATAGATGGCGACGGCGAGCAAACGCGTGATTTTACATTTGTAGAAAATGCAGTGCAAGCAAATGTTTTAGCTATGCTTAACGAGAATGCAGAGGCCGTAGCGCAAATATTTAATATAGCAGTAGGGGAGAACTTCTCGGTGAATCGTCTTTATACCGATATACAAAAACAGCTTGACAGCAACCATGCTCCTACTTATCGCGAAACGCGCAAAGGCGACATACGCAACTCATTGGCAGATATAAGTAAAGCCAAAGACTTATTAGGCTACAAGCCTCAGTTTAATTTTGGTAATGGTTTGGCTATAACCGTAGATTACTTTAGGAACATTTATCAGTAAAAAGCTGTTAACTCTTTCGAAGTATTGATAAGTTGTGAAGTGTGATAGCCCTGTCATTTAGTATAAAGCCTATCTTAGCCATTCAACTTTTATATTTTGTTCAATCTATTCAAATCTCTTTTTGGGGGCAAAGGTGAATCATTTAGGCCTTTGAACGATTATAGCGACTTGATAGTAGATATGCACTCGCACCTAATACCGGGTATAGATGATGGGGCTAAAACTATGGATGATAGTATAGCCATGCTTAGGCAGTTCGAGGCCTTAGGATATAAGAAGGTAATAACTACCCCGCACATAGTTACAGGTGGATACGATAACACGCCTGAAATTATTACAAAAGGCAGAGATAAGGTGCGCAAGGCAATAGCAGCCAATGGTGTTAACCTGCAATTTGATGCCGCGGCTGAATACTACGCCGATGAAAGCATGCTGCCTAAAATAGAAAAGAGCGATATACTTACTATTGGCAATAACTATGTGTTGATAGAGTTTTCTTTTCTTGCTAAAACACGTGTGCTTAGCGAGGTAATGTACAAGCTACAGGCAGCAGGTTATAAGATAATTCTTGCTCACCCTGAACGGTACCCATATATGTATGGTAGCGATTTGGAAGAATACAAAAGCTTGTGCGATAAGAATGTCTTTTTGCAGTTAAACATATTATCATTGCAGGGTAAGTATGGCGCTGGAGCTAAGGCATTTGCCGAAAAGATGATAGATGCCAACTTGATAAGCTTTCTTGCTACCGATTTGCATAATATAAGGCAAATGGAGATGGTAAAAGAAGGCTTGAATATTAAACATTTGAACAAACTTATAGATAGCGGAAAGCTATTGAATAAAACTTTGCTATAGTATGCCTTTTGTAGAAACGGGATTTGCAGGATTGCTGATTTTTGAACCAAAGGTTTTTGAAGATAGCCGTGGCTATTTCTTTGAAAGCTTTAATAAGAATACATTCAAGGATGCTGGTATCCATTCGGAGTTTGTACAAGATAACGAATCAAAATCTCAACGGGGCGTACTCCGTGGTTTGCACTATCAGCTAAACCCTATGGCACAAGCTAAGTTGGTGCGTGTGGTGGAAGGCGAGGTGCTAGACGTGGTGGTAGATATCCGCAAAGGTTCAACTACCTTCGGTAAGCACTTTGCTGTGGCTTTATCGGCTGAAAATAAAAAGCAGCTTTATATTCCGCATGGCTTTGCCCACGGCTTTGTAGTCCTTAGCGATACTTGTATTTTTCAATACAAATGCGACAACTTCTACTCGAAGGAGCATGAAGGTGGGGTGCTATTTAGCGACCCAGATTTGGGTATAGATTGGGGTATTGATGTAGATACAGCCATAGTTTCTGATAAGGACAAGGTGCAGCCTGCATTCAAAAACTTAGTAAGCAATTTCGAAATTTAGGCTATGAAAAAAGTATTGGTAACAGGTGCACATGGCCAACTAGGTAACGAGTTGAACTTTGTTTCTTCCTTGTTAGAAAGTCATTCATTTACTTTTGTTTCAAGGCAAGACTTAGATATAAGCGACGAAGTAGCTATACGCAATCTATTTGCGGCGCATAAATTTGAGGTATTGATAAATGCTGCTGCCTATACTGCAGTAGATAAAGCCGAAGCGGACTCGGACAATGCGTACAAAATAAACCGCGATGCAGTAGGTGTGTTGGCCGCAGTATGCAAAGAGCATGGCTGTAAGTTCATACACATAAGTACCGACTTTGTATTTGAAGGCAACCAAGCACACCCCTTGAAAGAAGATGATGCTGTAAACCCTACGGGGGTTTACGGTGCCAGTAAGTTGGCTGGAGAGGAGCTAGCATTGCAAAACAATTCAGATTCATTGATCATCCGCACTTCGTGGGTATATTCTTCATTCGGCAATAACTTTGTAAAGACAATACTGCGCTTGTGCAAGGAGCGCGAAAGCCTAAACGTGGTATTCGACCAAGTAGGTACACCTACCTATGCACGAGATTTGGCACAAGCCATCATAGATATAATACAGCAGCCTGATTGGAAGCCCGGCATTTACCATTATAGTAATGAAGGGGTAGCTAGTTGGTACGACTTTGCTGTAGCTATACGCGATATAGCAGGTTTAAAAACTAAGCTAGGTCCTATAGAAAGCTACCAGTACCCTACACCCGCCGTGCGCCCTAAGTACAGCGTGCTGAACAAAAAGAAATTCAAGGATACATTCGAGATACAAATACCGTATTGGCGCGATAGTTTAGTAGCTTGTATGGATTCATTAAAATAGAGTATGCAATACAAGGATATAAACGTAGAAACCGTTATAGATATAGCATTCAAGGCTGGCGCTGAAATATTGACCGTATACGCGCAGGACTTTGATGTGGAAATAAAGGGAGATAATTCGCCGCTTACCGCTGCCGATAGAAAGGCAAATGCTGTGATACTTGAAGGCCTAAAAGCTAATTATGCCGATATACCCTATATATCGGAAGAGGTGAAAGCCACTGCTTACGATGAACGTAAGGCTTGGAAGCGATTTTGGCTGATAGATCCATTGGATGGTACTAAGGAGTTCATAAAGAAGAATGGTGAGTTTACTGTAAACATAGCTCTAATAGAGGAGGGCGAACCGGTGCTAGGTGTAGTGTATGCCCCTGCCAAGGGTATAGGTTATGTAGGTGCTAAAGGTTTGGGTTCATATACCTATGAAAATGATGGTAAGCTGGTACAAATAAAGAATGAAACCCACTATAGCCAAAAGGATAAAGTAATAGTGGTGGGCAGCCGTAGCCACGAAACGCCCGAGACTATTGCCTTTGTAGATAAGCTAAAAGCTAGTGGTAAAGAAGTAGACTTTGCTGCCTCGGGCAGCTCGCTAAAGTTGTGTTTGGTAGCCGAAGGTAAAGCTGATGTCTATCCCCGTTTTGGCCCTACTATGGAATGGGATACAGCCGCTGCCCATGCTGTAGCTGTATATGCTGGTAAACAGGTACTTAGTACTGAAACAGGTAAGCCTCTTATTTATAATAAAGAGAATCTGTTGAATCCTTTTTTTATAGTGGAATAAGCAAAAGTTAATATTGCTTGTATTATGAAAGGGTTAAGCGTTTGGAAACTTAGTTTAAAGCTCGAGTTTCCTGTTATGCATTGATTTTTAGAATTTTTCCACGTACCTACCAACGGTAGGTGTTTGCTGAAAAGTTTTTCTATATTGCCATACATAACCAAATAACCCCTGTATGGCTAAGCGACTTCTACTCAACGTTGCATTCATTTTTATTACCATTTTATCATTTGCTCAAGATGCCACAATAACCATAACTGGTGTGGTAAAAGATGAGAGCAAGCAACCTTTAATGGGCGCTAATGTGGTAGTAAAGGGCACTACTACTGGTACTACTACCGATGAAGCCGGTAAATATTCTATAGATGTACCAAGCACTGCTACAACCTTAGTAATTAGCTATTTGGGTTATGCCCCTAAGGAGTTAACTATTGATAAGGCCAAAGGAAGTCAAGTATTAGATGTAAGCCTAAGCAATACTGTAAACGAAATGGACCAGGTTGTGGTATCTGCTTCGAAAAAACAAGAAAAGATACTTGATGCACCAGCATCAATATCGGTAGTAGGTCAAGATAAGCTAGAGCGCAATGTAGTAACTACACCGGTAGAGCAATTGAAAACTACGCCAGGTGTTGACGTAATGCGTACAGGCTTGGTAAGCAGCAACGTAGTGGTGCGTGGTTTCAATAATATATTTTCAGGTTCGGTATTGAATGTAGTTGATAATAGGATAGGGGCGGTGCCTTCGCTGCGCGTTAATGCTTACCAACTTACCCCAATAAGTACTTTGGACTATGAGAGGATTGAGGTGGTTCGTGGTCCGGCATCTGCATTGTATGGTCCTAATGCATCAAGTGGGGTTATACATATTATGACCAAGTCGCCGCTTGACCAGAAGAAGAAGTTTGAAACAACAGTAGCTATGACAAGTGGTTTTATTGTTTTGGATAAATCATACAAAGCCGATAACAATGGAAGCGTAATTTCTGGTAATGTTATTAATCCAGAAATTAGGCATTCAGGCAAGTTGGCCGATGGTAAGTTCGGCTATAAATTGTCGGCAAGTTACTTTCAAGGTCAAGATTATCCAAACCGTGATCCACGCGAGCCATACGAGGGCGATAGCATATTGTTTGGCTCTGCTTTGAACGGCAATGTTTTTGTTCCCGATACAGTAATGGTGAACGATACTGCAGTACAGAATATACAGCGCTTCCATAAAGATTTCAGCATACAAAAGTTTACTGCCGATGCCCGTTTCGATATAAGACCAATTAAGGATATAACAATTACAATCAATGGCGGTTTGGCAGGTGCGCGCAATGTGGAGTTGACAGGTCTAGGGGCAGCTCAAGCGGGTGGAGGCAAAGGTCTTTGGCTATATTGGTATTTACAAACTAGGTTTAAATGGAAAAACCTATTTCTACAATACTACATAAACAGTAGCAACGCTGGTAATACATATCTTATCCCTCAGCTAAGCCAAAGCGCACGTAACGATTATAATCAAACCTCGCCACCCTCTCCATATCAAGTTCAGAAGCTGATTGATAGGTCGAAGATGCATGTATTCCAAATACAGCATTCATATGCACCGCTTGAGAAGTTGAACTTTATTTATGGCGTAGATGTGTTGCATACAGATCCAGATACAAAAGGCAGTATAAATGGCCGTTTCGAGGATAAGGACAAGCTTACGCAAGCAGGTGGTTATTTGCAAGGCGATTATAGCCCTATTAAGTGGTTGAACTTGGTTGCGGCATTCCGCGTAGACTATAATAGCATAATTAAGAATGTAAGTTTCAGTCCACGTGCTGCTGCTGTGTTTAAGCCAGCTGTAGGCCATAACGTGCGTATTACTTATAACCGCGCCTTCGATTCGCCTACTACACTTAACCAGTTTCTAGATCTATCGAACGGCTTGATACCAAACGGCATAAACGTACGTGGTATAGGTAACCCTTATGGCTGGAACTATAACTTTGATGGTAATGGTATAGTGCAATTTAAAACGGCACCTTATGGCGCACCAGAAGGCCAGTGGGTAACATACGGAGATAAGAGTAAGAACGTAGAAATGTTCGAGCAGATGTTTACTTATATTAAGGAAGGGTTGAAGGCGGCATCTCCTAACA
>JAFDYM010000392.1 GCA_018267435.1 Bacteroidota bacterium
ATTTCCTCGAAGTAGCTTTTTGAAAGTTTGAACCGTGGTCCAGTGTAGTAATCCCATGAGGTTATTTTATAGCGTTGCCAGCTCGGAAAGTCGCGCTGCATCGTATCGAAGAAAATCTGGTCATGTGTTAATACAAGAACTTGAAAATCCGAAAACCGCGAAGCTAATAGCTGAGCAACTTTAGGTCTTTTAAAAGCATCGAAGCTGTTAACGACGTCATCGAGGATGAAGAACTTGAATTGGGAATTGAAGTGCTTTACAGCAGCAAGAAATATTGCCAGTCCGAAGCTGTTTACCTGGCTTTCACTCATGAACTTAAAAGCAGGATTCACCGTGACAGAAACGAAGTCTATTTCCAATTCAACCGCCTTGTCCTTGCCCGATGTTAGGGTAACCTTTGGATTCTTTATGAAAGAGTTCGTGCTTTCGAGAAAATCGAAATAGTCCACAACATCGGCGGAGATTGCGTCGAAAGTTTGCTGTATTACAGTTTGAATCTTTAAGGTTAGGCTTTGGAGCGTTGAATTCAGGTTCTCAGTTATGCCTGAAAGATACTCTGCCTTCTTTATGTTTACAACGTACTCGCTGTAGTTCTTTGTTACGGTAGACAATTCCCCGTAATCTTTCGCGAGTCGTTTAGCGTTCTCATCACTTGTCAAAGCGTTCACCTTGTTATCTGCCAAGGACTTTATACTACCTTCCTCTGATAATATGAGGTCAAGTATAACCACCGTATTTGAAGTACTCAGTTCAACCGCTTTTAAGTTGGCAAGAGGAAGACTAAGCGTAAAGGAGTGCTTGGAAATATCCTCATTTATTGCTTTTAACCTTTCAAAGAAGTCGGAGTTGGTTTCGATTATTTTGGCGTTGTTTTCTGATAGTATTCCGTTAAGCTTCTGCGTAAGCAAACTTAGACGTTGCTCTATCGCTCTCTTTTTCGCATCAAAGGCAGCCTTCTTTTTCTTAAGATTGTCGAGCGTTTTGTGTTTGCTCTGCACATGAGCAAGAAGGTCTCCGTGGTATGGACTGTCGCAGATGGGGCAGGTGTTTGGCGTTTCTAATTGAGGGATTATCTTTTCCGCTGAGCTATACAGCTCAGAAAGAACAAGCTGCTTCATGGTCTCTTCGTCTGCCTGCAACTCTTTGAACAATTTTTCAAGTTCAAGGCTTTCGGCTTTTAGCGAATGGACAGGAAAAAAGGTGTCTATTCGCTTTTTATATGCTTGCCATTCCGAAAGCTCTTTTGCTACAGGATTTGTGGAAACTACGCGAGTTAAAGCATCTATAACGGTATGATACTCTGAAAACGAGGTTACGGGTGTTAGCCCGTGCCTTCTTGCGGTTTCATTGATGAAACCTAACACATTGGCCTCGTCAATCTCTGCCGTCTTGATAAGGCCAGTAATCTCTTTTCCCTGTTTTGCAGCCAATTGTTTGATGTTATCCAATAATTGCATCTGCTTTTTCAAAGCGGCCTGAATATTGTCCTGAAGTGTTGTGAATTGTTCAAGCCCGAAAAACTTAGCAATGTACTTGTACCTTTCAGCCTTGGTCTTGTAAACAAAATTTTGAAGGTCTGCGTACCTTAGAAAGTTCGGGTACGAGCTAAGTCTGCGGAATTCGGAATACTCGCCACTAGTGGTTGGCGTTGTAATTTTCCTTTCATTGAAAGTTGCTGTAGCACTAGATATTGTAGGATGCTGAAACTCTACAGTTATGTATGAACCTTTCCCTTTGCATTCCCTATGTGGGTAGTCGCTCTGTGATATACCTTCCCTGCCTAAGGATTCTATTTTGAAATCGTTTAGCCATTCCCAAGCATCCACAATAGAGCTTTTCCCACATCCGTTCATACCGTAGATCAAAGCTGATGTGAATCCAGAACCTTTCGTGAAATCTACCGTGAGCGGCAGACGAACTCCTCTAAAGTTTTCAATTGTTAGTTTCTTAATCTTAAGCGTCATTTCTTGTTGTGGGGTTAGATTCTGATTCAAATTGTGATAGACCCAATCCTACTGCTTTCTCAAAGCCCGCATGGTTAAAGCCGTTTGGGGTTATGAAAGATTGCAGCCTGGTGAGAAATACATTTAGGTCGGGCTTTTCGGTCTTAAGAGATTCTATCCATTCATTAAGTTCCATATCGAGGCGTATATGATGTATTTTGCGAATATAGATAGATAAATTAACAATTAGTTCATTAAATAAAAGTAAAAAGGCGACCACTTGGGTCACCCTTTTGCTATTAATTCTTGAATTCTTGTGTAATACGGTTGCCTAGGAATGTATGAATTCCTTTCCCAAGACCCTACGGTGCATTTGTCGACCGATAAAAGCTTGCTGAACTGGCGAACGCTTAGACCTTTTATCAGGCGGTAGTATTTTATTCTGCCGCCGAAAGTGGAAAGGTCGTAGGGATAGGGATTGTAGCCGAGAAAGTCAATTATGGCTGGTGCAAACTGGAAACTTGGCTCGCGTTCAGATTTTTCCCAGTTGGAAATACTATCCTCGCTCGTTCCGAATCGTTCCGCCAAGTCCTTTTGGAAAAGGCCAAGCTCTAGCCTGCGTTTCTTGATATGATCGCCGATTGTCTCAAGAATTTCTGGGATTTGCTTGCTTTTGGGCATTTTCGCGGTGCTTTCCGCTGGCGGAAATAAGCAACGCAACAACAGGGATTCATTGAGGCTAATAGTAAATCAATAGAGGGATTCTTTATGAGTTCTTACTTTACGCCTACTTTCTAAAGTAGAAATCTTCCTATTTGTCTCAGCAATATCTATATCTTGTCTTACAATATCCTTTCTAATCCTCGTTACTGTTTCGTTATGTTGTTGTATAACAGACTCCGAATTTATCTGTACCAATTTATAAACTAACGCACTTGTTAGTATTAGCCCACCTGCAATTAGAATAACAGGCACCCAAGGAAATGACCCATCATTGGATGGCGTATTGGCAGGTTCGCTAGCTATAATGCCAAAACTCTCTTGCGGAGTTAAAGAAACATATTCTATCATATTCACTTTTTCCGTTCAACAATTTTAAAATATAAAGCTTTGTCATCAATGGGTTCGATACCATACTGTCCAAAAAACTTAACCGTGAATTTTGTTATGGGATTTTTCCCTGCATCAAGCTGTCCATTCAAAGGGATATCAAAAAGCTTCAGGGAATTTTCGGTTATGTATTCTAATCCTAGTTCCTTCATTTTAGCAATAAGCACTTTTAAAGTACGTTCAGCCCTTTTTACCTTTTTCAGTTCGCCGTTAAACTTGTCCATTTGCTCTTTTAAAAGCTCATTATGATAAGTGTTCCGGCACTTGCTTGAGCAGAACTTTTTATTTGAGCGAAATAGGAATCCAGTCTCACACACCAAGCACTTCACATTTTCGATACTTTTCATATTATCTCCTATTTATAGCATTAGAGTTTAGATGGGCTATGATAGACTCACGGCTATAATATATGCGCCCTCCGATCTTAGAAAACTTTAGCTTGCCTGTTTTTCGTAAGGACCACAAAGAGGTAGTTCCTTTACCCAATAGCTCCTTTGTTTGCTCTTCAGTCAACCAATCCTCAAGGGTAGTATTGTGTGTTACAGGGATATGTTGAACCATCTGGGTAAGGCGATCTACCTTGACATTCAGCTTTTCCATTTCCTTAATTATATGCTCTACTGTATTCATACCACAAAAAAAAGACATTAGCTACCGTCTTTCCTCTATTTCAAGAGATAGTCAGGAAACTTTGCCTGGGAGGTGGGATGCATATTTTCCTACTATAGATTGCCCGTAATAAATTTTTGGATATTTCTTATTCGCTGTTTTTTAAGTTCCGAGGCAGTAAGCTTTGGGTTATCACAAAATACATCGGGTAGCATCCATTTAAAAATGGGAATGTAGAATTGCAGCTTATAATTATCACGACAGTTTCCGAGAGGCAATGATTCGGCAAGATCGCCAAAGAGTAGAGGGTAAAGGTGCTCATATAATTTTCCACTTAACAGCCAATCTGTATTTACGGCATCCCGGTTGATTATTTCACTACTATTATTGATTAACCACTGTTCAGAATTTTTCTTTAAATCTGCATATGCTCTAAGCTCCGGTTTTGCTGGTTCAAAAAAAGAGGAAGTTAATACCTGAATTATAGGTTTGTCCTTTGAAGTATTCTTAGGGGAGTATTGGACTTTGCCATAATCGTTTTTTTTGTTGAAAACAGTTAAAAGACTCTCAAGAAACCCCTTGTCATTTTTTAGTTTTTCTAATAAAGGCACATCTTCCACAACAATTTGACTTGCACATGTCGCAAAATTAATAGCTTGCTTGGCTATAAGAAATGCTTGATAATGTATTAAAATTTTATGGAGAATGCCTTCCATACTATGGGTGACAATTTCCTGATTAAGGTAGATAGCTATATCCTCCTTAGGAACTGTACACTTCACGTCTTCTAGTATAACTGGAATAAATTGGTACCGGAACAAGTTTAAAAGTTCCACCCGGTCCATACCATTCCGTAGATAATATTTAAAAAGGAACTCACTCAAGAGGTTTCCCTTATTTCTGTTAATTATTAACTCTCTAATTAGTCCGGTGTCATCCTCATAAACCTTAGCAGGATCCTGCTTGAGCAGCTCATACTCTTTTAATAGAATGTAATGGAAACTTGTATATAAACTGTTCGCCTCCCTATCTTCAACAGGTTTGAACCTTGTTATTCCAATTGTATCAATAGGCACATTTACTATTAGAAACTCTTCTTCCAAAATGTTCAATCTATCCCATACAAAAATAGGCTGTGTAGTAGCAATGCCTTTTATTGATACTAAGTCCCCGACATCTATTAGTTTATTGCTCATAATATCTGATCCAATTTGTCAGCTGCCTCTTTAAGCATGATATTAGTGACCTTTGCGTATATCTGCGTAGACTTGATGCTTTGATGTCCGAGAAGCTTGCCTGTAGTTTCTAAAGAAATACCGTTCTGCATAAAAATAGTAGTTGCGGCAGTATGTCTGGCAACGTGATGCGATAAATGTTTCTTTACCCCCACCATATCGGCGACTACTTTCAAATACGCGTTCAACTTTTGGTTAGACAGCCTTGGCAATACGTAACCCGTCATCTCCCGCAGGTCTTCGTACTTGTGGTAAATTTCAACTGCCTTCCTTAACATGGGTATCCGGTTGCTGGCTCCAGTCTTCTGCTGGGTATAGACAATCCAATATTTGTTGTTGGATACTTCAATATTACTTCCCTGCAAGGTAGATGCATCGCTGTGGCGCAAGCCGGTATAAACGGAGAACAGGAAAATATCCCTGACCCTGGTCAAACTTGCATTACCGCCCAAGTCGTGGTTTTCCAATAATGATAGTTCTTCTGAGGTGAGGTAAGTTAGCTTTCCCGGCTCCGATTTAAACTTGAAGTCTGCGTAGGGATTCTTCTCCAGCATCTTCTTGTCTACTGCCTTAAAGAGCATCGTTTTAAAGTTGACATGGTATTTGTTCGCCGAGTTCTTTTTCAATCCTTTCTTTTCGGTAATACCGCGGTTGATCAGGTAATTATCGAACGCTTTGATGAAATCCCCGTCCAACTCAGCTACCTTGATCTTGGTCGCCTGTATGCTTTCCAGGAAATTGCGCAGGTGATAAATTGTGGTATGGTATGTTTTCTGGGTAGCAGGGGCAAACTCCACGTTACCTTTGATATGGTTGGCATAATGATCATCCACAAAATCCAAAAGCCGGGTGCGCTTTTGGCCATCACCCTTCAACTGATTGCGCAAGGCCAGGGCCGTCAGCTGCCTGTTATGGTATTTCAAAAAGTTATAGGCCTCTACGATCTCATGCTCTATCTCGTTGAGCACGCTGTTGACCGGCGACCTTTTCTTGATGCGCTGGATGACATCGTCCCATTCGACGAGGTTGTCGATAAACTGTTTAGTAGAAAATTCAAATTTTTCCCTGTCTAGCACCACCCTTGCATAGATAGGGTATTTGCCGTTTTTAAGTTTCTGGTCGGTGCGCGGGAAGAAGACGATCGTCGCTTGTTTTAACATAAGTGAAGCACGGGTTTTTGAAAAGTGAAACCAATAGTGAAACATTCACCGTGCAAAACTGAAACTTTACGAAGAGTCCTAAAAGCACAAACCCATGACTAGCATGGGTTTGAAAACATTTGAAAAATCCTGAAAGGAATTTTTGTGGTGTGGGGCGGGATCGAACCGCCGACACATAGATTTTCAGTCTATTGCTCTACCGACTGAGCTACCGCACCATCGCCCTTGATGTTCTAAGGGACGGCAAATATAGGCTTTCCCTCCTTTTTTCCAAATTATGAGGGCTGTAAAATCTTTATCTGGTACTTTTTCCTCTCCTTGTTTACCAAACCGGCATCGCGTAGCCAAGGATTAAGCATCTTTATATGCTTGTATTTTAGGTTATACTTAGCCGCAAAATCGGCCACTGCTGGTATAGCGCTATCTACTTCTACCACTGTGTATTTGTAGGGTTGATACAAATCCTCGGTATCTATTTTAAACCCTGCTTTTTTAGGATCACTAAAAATCACCTTCATAGCAAGCATGCGAAACACATAACGCGATGTTTCAGGGTTGAAATACATCTCGTAATAGTTATTCGTTTTCTGGTCTTTAATGCGTTGCCCCATACCAGGTACCCCAAGGTTGTACGAACCTGCAGCTACGGTCCAATTGCCTAGTTTCTCTTTAGCATCTTTCAGGTATTTACATGCAGCTACAGTAGCTTTTTCATAGTTATAACGCTCATCCACTTCATCGTTTATTTCTAGCCCGTAGGTTTTGCCTGTAGGCTTTACAAACTGCCAAAAACCCACAGCACCAGCAGGTGAGGTTTCATTCTTAAAGCCGCTTTCTACCAAAGCTAGATACTTAAAGTCGGTAGGTACGCCATTAGCAGTTAGCACAGCTTCTATCTCGCCGAAGTAGCGGTTAGCCTGTTTCATACAAGCAAGCGTATTGCTATGCCAATAGGTGTTCAGCATCAGTTCGCGTTCAAGGCGCTCTTTTACCTCTGGGTCTTCTAAGGGTACCCGCTCGCCGGCAAAGTATAGGTCTCCCGTAATAGTTATAGGTGCTATTACTTGCAGCGAATCGATAGTATTTTTCCAAGTTATGCCTGGGCACTCGCTCTTGGTTTTATCGAACACATTTATGCCAGCCGCAAACGGGTTAGGCAGGTTCAACACCTTTGCCGAGGCAAAGCCAATTATTAAACAAGCCGCTGCTATCAACGGCCAAGTGTACTTCTTCTCCCACATCCGCTCTATATTTTTTAATCGATTGATTTTTTGAAAACAGGCACCGTGCTGCACGGCTCGCCGTACATTATAACGCGTGCTACCTTGGCTAATTGTTGTGCTATCTGCACAAAGGCTGCCTCAGGTATTTGCCTATCGCCACAGCCTTTTACCACTACGCGCTGCCCTGCAAACTGCTGCATATCTAGCGCTGCTAAGTTGCGGTATAGAAATACTTCGGCAGCGTGCTCAGCATTGGTATTGGCAACATCCTTAGCGAAGGGTGTAAGCTCGGCACTTAGCACCATGTATGCCCACATAGGTATAATGGCATTGGTAGAACAATACACGGCCACATACTTATTGCGATATTGGCTCCAATCGGTATTCTTTACAGCTTCGCGAAAATCGGCTTCTTTCAATATCAAACCCTTGAAGAGGTAATCCTTCAAATCGATAACGGAGATATCTTCCTGCATGGGAAAATACTGCTCCATATCAAGGGTAATGACAGCCTTTTGCGCTACTTTATTTATTAATGGCTTGGTAGTATCCATAGGGCAAAAGTAAGGTATAAATGCTGAATGGCTATGACTTGCGCCATGGCTATTGGTTTCTTACAAAATATTAGGAAGCATTACTTCGCAACGTCCTTATTTGGTGCAGCTATTTCTTTACTATAACTTGTTTGCGTAGGGTAAGCAAAATCAAGCCCCGCATCGGCAAAGCGTTTCAATATCTGCTTGTTCACCTCGGTCTGCGCATCGTGTATTTCGCTTTGCTTACGTATGTAGTAAGTAAAGTTAATGTCGATAGAAGATTGGTTGAACTTCTCTAAAAATATAATAGGCTTTTGCAGGTTGATAGCCTTGGTGTTGGCAGCTATGTCGCGCAATATCTCAATCGCCTCATCTATCTTTTCAATTGGTGTTTCGTATACTAAACCCAAGTAAAGCACTATACGTTTTGAAGGTTCAAGTGTAATGTTTTCGATTGCACTATCGGTAAACTGGGCATTAGGTATGGTTATCAATCTGCCTGCACCTGTACGTATGCGCGTGCTGCGTATGCCTGTGTATACTACCGCACCTTCTATATCCTTCACCTTTACCACATCGCCTACATAAAATGGCTTATCGAGGAATACAATAATACCGCCTATGATGTTCTTTACCGTATCCTGCGCGGCAAGTGCCAGGGCTATACCGCCTATACCTAAACCTGCTATTAGCGCACCTACATCAAAGCCCGCATTGTTTAAGCCCCATACTATACCTATTAGCCATAGTATAATAACCGTAGCGCGGTTGGCTAGGCCTATCATTTGCATATCGTGTGGACTAGGATCTGTTTGAGCATTCTTTTTAAAGTATTGCTCAATAAGCACACGAGCAATGCGGGTAAGAAACCATGTGCCTGCCAAAGCGGTCATAAACACAAAGCCGCGTTGTAGGTAGTTTTCTACAGCACGCGAAAAAGTAAGCTGCTCAATAGCAAAGCGGAAACCTATGAGTATAATACCAAGTATAACCGGGGTATCTATCTTAGATAGAATTAGGTCGTCAACCTCAGAAGTTGTGTTCTTGGTAAATTTCTTTAAGGCCTTACTGAATAGCCAATATATAACGCGTGCCAACAAAATGGTAAGAACTATTATACCAAAGGCAATCAACCAATCCTCAACGGTGTTTTTGTAAAACTTCTTCTGCAAAAAATCTAATGGCGTATGCATACTGCAAAGAAACAAATTAATAAGTGATGGCAATGCCTGTAACAAAAGTAGCCTATTGCAATAGGCTACTTTTGTTAACTAAATAAATGTTCCATCTCTATATCAATACTATTGCGCGGGTGCAGGCGTGCACTGCGTTATGCCCTCATCAAGCGGCTCATCGTACTTTATATGCTTGCCGAAGGTGCCGCGTAGGCGCTCCCAAAAGCCTTCCCTATCTGGCAATGCCACAAATGTTTTAGGCGCTTCGCAGCCCTTAGGATCAATAACAGGGAATGTATATGCGCTTGAGTTAAGCGTTTTAAAGTTAATAGGTATAAGCGCCATATCCTTGGCATGCTTTTTCAAAAAAGTACCTATCATTTTGGTTTGAAAAGGATCGGTAGCCAGAGCTATTTTAGTAAAGCCCATTCGGCGTGCCATACGCATGCTGTTCCATACATTTTCTGTGCTATGCTCGGCAGCTACCTCGGCAAAGGTATGGTTGGCAGGTACGCCCATGCTATCAGCGTATGCCTTCATAATGTGGCCCTCGAAATAAGGAGTATATACTGCACCGCCGCTAAATATGATATTCTTCGTTATACCTTTATCGTACAACTGTTTTGCCCATATAATGCGCGCTTTCAATATGCGGCTCATGGCAGTATCTTGATAAGGTACGCCCGGTACTATTATTACATCATATGGCGCATCTTTCATGGCCTTGGCCGTTTGCTTAACTGCAAAGTGGCTGAACGTACACGAGCTGAATACGATAGCCGAAAAGGCTACCATAAATACTAGTTGTACAAACTGTTTGCTGATGGTATGTGGTATGGTACGCATGGTTAGTAAATTTAATGCTGAATGATAATAGCTACGTATAATAACTGTTAATGGATTGTTTTATTACCGTATACATAGCCTATAACACGCAGGCAGCAACATTGTTCAGCGAGGCTAAAAAAATGTGCCTAGGCTATTCATTCTCAATAGCATTAAAAATGGGCACCTACAGACTGAAGGCGCGTGGCAGACACACTGCTAAGGAATGACGACAGTACCGCCCCAAAATATTTGTATTCATCCTAACCAATCATAACAATCAGCGTCATCTGCGACAAAGCATTTTGTATTTCCTTATTTCTCTTAATTACTTTAGCGGCATGGCTAAAATTAAAACCATCTATTACTGCCAGAACTGTGGCAACCAATCGCCGAAGTGGATAGGCAAGTGCCCTGTGTGCGGCGAGTGGAACACCTATGCCGAGGAGGTAATAGACAAGGACGAGGAGAAACTGAAAGAGAAGAAGGGCTTTAGCCTGCGCAAAACCGAGGAGGTAAAACCTGTGCCCATTAAAGATGTGCACGAAATGGAAACCGAGCGCATTGACACTAAAGACAGTGAGCTGAACCGTGTGCTAGGTGGCGGTATAATACCGGGCAGCCTAGTGCTGATAGGCGGCGAGCCAGGTATAGGTAAAAGTACGCTGATGCTGCAACTGGCACTACAGCTAACAGGCATGAAGGTGCTATATGTAACAGGCGAGGAAAGCGACCGACAAATAAAAATGCGCGCCGACCGTGTGGGTATAAAGAACGAGCAATGCTATATACTTACCGAGACGAACACACAGCAGATATTTAAGCAGGCTGACTTAATGCGCCCCGACTTAATCATCATCGACTCGATACAGACATTGCAGACGGTGTATGTGGAGAGTACGCCGGGCAGTGTATCGCAAGTGCGAGAGTGTACGGCAGAGATACAGCGCTTTGCCAAAGAGGCGGGCATACCCGTTTTCTTGATAGGCCACATAACCAAAGACGGCATGATAGCAGGCCCGAAAGTGCTAGAGCACATAGTAGATACTGTACTACAATTTGAGGGCGACCGCAACTATACTTACCGCATACTGCGCACTACCAAAAACAGGTTCGGCAGCACTAGCGAAATAGGTATATACGAGATGATAGGTGCAGGTCTACGCCCCGTATTAAACCCAAGCGAGATACTACTTACACAGCGCGATGAAGACCTAAGTGGCATAGCCATAGCAGCTATGATGGAGGGCATGCGCCCCTTTCTAATAGAGACGCAGGCACTGGTAACGCCGGCCTTTTATGGCACACCACAGCGCAGCGCCACGGGCTTCGATGTAAGGCGTATGAACATGCTATTGGCAGTGCTGGAAAAGCGCGCGGGGTTCCGCTTTGGCACTAAGGATGTATTCCTAAACATAGCAGGTGGCATGCGGGTAGAAGACCCTGCCATAGACCTAGCTATAATGGCGGCTATGGTATCGTCGTTCAACGATATATCGGTATCATCTAAATACGCCTTTGCGGCAGAGGTGGGGCTAAGCGGCGAGGTACGCGCCGTAAGCCGTATAGAGCAGCGCATAAGCGAGGCCGACAAGCTAGGTTTCGAGAAGATATTTATATCGAAGTTCAACCCCAAGCTAGAGCTGAAAAAGTACAACATAGAGGTGGTACAAATAAGCAAGGTACAGCAACTGGTAGAGGAGCTGTTTGGGTAGTGATAGACGACTGATGGCGGACGACAGACGACGGTGAAGAAGGGGTATCAATAAGCATCTACCTATCACCTTTAGGGGGGGGTATCAAATCAGAGCATTTCTTAAAAAACTGCTACCCCCACCCTCTTACAATAAACTCGCTTTCAATACTTTATAAAAAATAGTTGATACCCCCCTCCTCAAAATGTGAATACCCTATAAATGCCCATACGGCAATAGATAAGTGGAGTGAAATACTCCACACTATTTTAATTTCCGAGTAACATACACAGAACAAGGGGGGAATTTTTGAGTAACATTCTACAACATGCGCAAATCAATCATTCAAATAACATTAAACATCCTGCTACGCATAGGCATAATAGCTCCGTGGGCAAGAAACAAAGCGTACAACTTACTATTAGCCAAACTAGCTCTACAGCTCAAAAAACATGAAAGCGCAAACAAAGTTGAAGCCCCGCCTAAAAAGGAAATTGCAAAACTTAAGCGCGCACAAATAGAAAAAGGAATAGTAAAGCAATTGACAGCTAAACTAAATACCTACGGGTACAAGTACATAGAAAACAAAAAAGGCGTCTCAAATACATACTATTTGTTTGAACTAGAAAGCAACGGTTTTGTATACCGTCAGCAGCTAAGGTTCATTAAGCCTAATTTCCTACAATATGACAGTTTAGTAACTATATCTTCCCCACAGTTATCGAATGAAACAAAAAGGATTGACCCTACATATAGTGTTACAAGATATTACTCTGCGTGGGAAGATAATGAAACCGAAGATTTCTCAATTTGCGAAATCGAAATGAACCATTACTGCCATCCCGATAACAAAGAGGCAAGGAAATCTTTCATGTGGAATAGAATGAAAAGTCTAAGTGTTCCCATAACAGAGCTAGTGTCAGAAGATGATTTATCTAAAATATCAGAAGAGGTATATGCCATCTTTTTCAAACCGGTATTAGAAGAAATCGTTCCAGCTACTAACTCCCTTTCAAAGATTGATGCAATTCTAAACAACTTACCACAGTTAAGTGAAGCAGATGCTGAAATACCACCGTTAAGCATCTGCTCCCCTTACTCTCAACAATTGGTATTTGGTTTGATATTGGCCAACTATCTAAACAGATCCGACAAATCATTGATAAGTGCAAAATACAAAGCTGAAGCAGATAAATATGATGAGGATAGCTATGGATATATTGACCTATTACATAAGGCATATTCATTCTATGGAAACTAAATAGGCCTTACCTTCCCAATAGTTCTTCTTTGTAATATTCTGCTTGTGAGTACAATCCACCATCAGCACTTCGCGCCACTCCTCCCGCAATACTGCGGGACAGGCTGCCAGCGGGAGACATTAGCGCATCTTACTGTAGTGTAGATGTTTTTCTTGGCACGAGCGGGCGCTCGCGCCAGTTATGTAGTAAAGAATAAACTGCCTGCAGTATGAACATGCGTGGCGCGCAGCAGTACGCGCTAGGCGCAACAGCACCATGCATCCCGACATACATCGGGATGAAACTCCCATTGATACGGGAAGTTCATAATCTTTTTTGTATTTAATCTGGTAATCTGTGGCTATAGAAAAACTACCCCTTCACTCCCACTCCTTCCAGCAAGGTCTCGATGGTTTTAGGGTACCATTCGTGTTCAAGGGCTAGTACGCGGGTGGCTAGGGTTTCGGCGGTTTCGCCTGCGTTTACAGCTAGGGCTTTTTGGCTTATTATTTTGCCTTCGTCGTAGTGCTCGTTTACGTAGTGTATGGTTATGCCTGTTTCGGCATCGCCAGCGGCTAGTACGGCTAGGTGTACCTTAATGCCATACATGCCTTTGCCGCCGTGCTTAGGCAACAGGGCCGGGTGTATGTTCACTATCTTATTAGGGAACTTGGCTAGTAGAAATGCAGGTACCATTTGCAGGTAACCAGCCAAGGCTATAAAGTGTATATCCTGCGCCTTCATTAGCGCCATTACGGTTTGCTCGGTGGCCATGGCATCTTTGCTAAGTATGGCCGATATTATCTTGTGCTGGTGCGCTACCTGTATAACGCCCGCACTGGGGTTATTGGTTATAACCAAGGCTACCTGTATGGTAGGGTGACCTTTAAAGTACTCGATAATAGCCTTGGCATTGCTGCCTGCGCCGCTTGCAAAAATCGCTATGTTCTTCATGGTTCCGTTCATAAAAAAAGGGGTACATGTTTAGTGTACCCCTGCAAATTTCGTGAAGTGGATTATCTGCTTATAATGAACTTGCGAACAACTTTCTCGTCATTGTACAAAATGCGTATAAAATACTCGCCTGCCGTCATTTGGCCCACAGGCAGGTCGTAGTCGCTGCGGCCCTCAGGTAGCTCAAGCTCAACCCCTTGTATTATATACTGCCCCATCATATTGGTTATATCTATGGTTACCTTGCCATGCTTAGGTAGTATTATGCCCAGCTTAGATTCATTCAAGGCAGGGTTAGGCAGCGGACCCATCAGCTTTATGCCCTCGGTAAGCCCGAAGCACTGGCTGTTGTTATCGGTGCGCAGTTCCTGCTGGCCGTTGTTTACACTTACCGCGGTTACGCATATATAGCCATCTTGCTTACCATCAGGCACTACGAACTGTGCACTAAAAGTATCGAGTATACCTTGGCCCGAAAGTAGGGTACCTTCCCAATCTTCGGCTATTACACCTACACCGCCAAGTGTTACGTAGTAGCTTATATGGTCAATAATGCGCGTACCTATGTTACTACCTATTACGCTTACTTTAGCTAGGCTACTACCGTTAGGCAGCGGCGTTATTTGCACTGCCGCTTCGTTTACGGCATAGTCAAGGTCTGTTTTAATAACCGAGTATGGCTTAGTGCGCGAAGCAGTACAACCATAAGGCGAAGTAGCCATTAGGGTAACGTTATACTCTCCATTTTCATTATACGTGTACACTGGGTTTTCCTGCGTTGAAGTGCCTCCATCGCCAAACTGCCAGAAATAGGTGCTGTCGTTGGTACTTAAATTTGTAAAAGTTACGTTCAGTGGTGCATCGCCATACAATGGTGTAAAGCTAAAGTTTACACTTGGGGTGGTATGAATAACTGCTGTTTTGGTAATAGAGTCTGCACAACCAGTAGCTGTACTTACTACTAAGGTAACCTCATATACACCCGACGTAGCAAAGTAGCGCTGTGGTGCCTGCGTGTTATAATTAAAGCCACCTATGGTCCAATACCAACTATTGATTGGCTCCTGCGCCGAGGTGCTTACATCTACAGGCCTGTAAAATGCATCTTCGCATCCTTCGGGGCTATTAAAGTTGGCAACAGGCTTACCAGCTGCTACTACTTGCTCGGTTTTAATTGAGCGGCACCCTATAGCATTTGTTACAGTTAAAGTAACATCGTATGTACCAGCAGCGTTGTACTTTTTAACCGGGTTAGGTGTGCCTATAGCCGATGTGGCATCGCCAAAATTCCAAGTACGACTTATTATAGAATAAGATGGTGTTATATCGAAGAAGTAAGAACTATCGCCTACGCATACGTTGGCCACTTCAAAGTCGGCTACAAATGGTGCATATATCTCAATATTACGTGTAGTGGTATCGGCACAGCCTTGGTCTGTGTTTACAATTAAAGTAACCGGCACTGCACCCTGTGCAGGGAAGTTATAACGCAGTACGGTATCGGTAGAAACAGCATTGCCGCCCACCTGCCACTGGTAACTTGCTATACCTGCACCCACAGGTGCAACACTTACGCCCGATATTCTACTACTATTTTGCGCGCATATAGGTGCAAGCTGCGTAATAACGGCAGTAGGTAAGCTAAATACCGTAGCAGTTTTAACTACAGTAGCCGAGCAGCCCGAGTCGGTAAGTACCGTTAAAGCAACGTCGTATACACCTGGTACTGCATACACATGGCTTGTATTGGGCCCAGCACCTACGTTATTATCGCCATAGTTCCACTGCCATGAAGCTATTTGATCGGGAACCGGTACGCTCGATAAATCGGCAAACACATTGGCATAGTGCAAACATGCATCGGTAAGCGAAAAGTTAACTACAGGAGCTATACCTTTAATGGTTACATCAATAGCATCGCTAACCGTACATTGATTAACCGTGGTAACTGTTACACTATAAGTGCCAGCCTGCGAAACTGTAATAATTGGGGTAAAAAAACCGTTCGACCAGTTGATGTTGGAAAAACTATATCCATTATCATTTATGCCAAGCAAGTTTCCTGTACAGGTTATAGTATCAGTAGGCAGTAGCGATATTAGCGATACGCTATCTACCCATACCCTTACCGTATCTGCTACCACTGTACATGCCGAATCGTCGGTTAAAGTAAGTATATAACTGCCTGGTGCAGATACATTTATAGTCTGATTGGTAGAACCTGTATTCCACGAAAACAAATAATGCCCTGCACCTAACACAGGCTTTATATCTACACTGTTACCTAAACACAATACTGTATCAGTTGGGCTCATACCAGCAAATGGTAGATCAACATTGATTGTATCGGAACTTATCCTTCCAAACACGTCTGTAGTTCGCACCCAATAATTGCCGGCTGTTTGTACATTTATCTGCTGTGTGGTATCGCCGGTGCTCCATAAATAATGAACAAACCTAGGCCCTGCATTAATTGTAACAGGGCATAATCCGTAAGTCCTTTTTATATCTGGGCCAAGATCTACCGGAGGGGCATATTTGCCATATATATATCCCTCTACATTAGCCCTTTCAGCAGTAGATAGTGCCTTTCTAAAAATTAGCACCTCGGCGATATCGCCAGACCATGTTCCATAGCCTTGAGTTTTACCAACCATGTAGTCGCCATTGGTAAATGTACCTCTTGCCGCAGTATTAGTAGAACTCGCTACAGAATCGCTATTGATATATGCCTTTAGTCCAACGTTAAGCTGCTTAATAGCGCCATATAGCCTAAATGGATGCGGATCGTTTGTTATAGAGCCTGAAGGTGCTTGTGCCCTGCCCGAGCTTGTATTATCAACCGTATAAGCTTGTGCAGTACTGCTCTTATACATCAAAAAGCCACTTGCATTTGTGCCTATTGTAACAAGGCCTGGAAATGCAGTGGTTTGGCCTAAGTTGTTTGCCACTACATAAATAGTAATTGAGCTATCGCTTACACCGTTTATAGTTCCACCTAGCAGCACATCGGTACCAAGAAAGCGCAATGCCGGTTTATAATTAGTAAGCGGCCCTGTATTAGTTATATAATCTGGGTAAAGTGTAGATGTGGGTTGGGCCAAGTTATCTGCTACTGGCCCCGCACCATCGCCCCATGCCGATACCTGCGAACCACTTAAACCTACCAAACTATCGGCCTTTAACCATATAGCTAAGCCGGGCTGGTCCGTAGGCGAAAAAATTGTAAAATTTCTACTTGTAGATTCAATAGAATCTAAACAAGCATTATAGCTGCGCACCTTCCAATAATAGGTTTGGTTGCTTTGCAAATTTATCTGTAGGCTATCGGCCGTTGTATAAGTTACCGTACTAGCGTTGAAGTTTGAATTAGTAGATATTACTACCCCATAGTTATTGGCTCCCATGTTTTGCCACTTCAATTTGGCAACATTGCCATATAGGGTGATATTATTGGAAGGGCTTATGAGTGATGTAGGTAAAGGCGCAGGGGCGTTGGCTATAACCTGTAGCGCAGTATTGGCCGTAGCCGCACATCCCCTGGTATCAGTAATTGTTAATGCAACAGTAAACGGACCCGCAGCCGCATATATATGCGAAGTATTTTGTTGAGTAGCAGTACCCCCATCGCCAAAGTTCCATGCCCATTGCGAAACGGTAGTACCACTGGCAGGCACACTGTTATCGGTAAACGGGTGCGGTATCTGTATACAGCTTGAAGGAGTTGTACCAATAGCTGCTACAGGCCTAGGATGTACCCTTACCTGCCTTGTAGCACTTGCACCGCAGCCCGCACTGGTAGTAGCAGTAAGCGATACTTGGTAAAGGCCTGCTTGCATATAGCTATGCGTAGGCGAAGCTAAAGTAGAGGTTCCATTGTCGCCAAAGTTCCAAGCGTAGCTGTTAATGGGCGATGCATCTTGACTGACTGATGTGTTTACAGGTGCATACAAGGTACCTAGGCATATGGAGTCTCCCGTAAACGCCACCATAGGTGCAGTGCCATTTATAAGTACATTTACTGTATCAATAGCTTGGCAGCCATTGGTATTGGTAACTGTAACATAATAAGCCCCTGGGGTACTTATACTTATTTGCTGTGTATTGGCCCCTGTTGACCATAAAATTTGGCTAATAGATTGCGTTGGCGTGTAAAAGGCAAGCACCGAGCCTGAACAAAGATTGGTATCGTTAGGTAGTAACCGAACCGAGGCAAAGGTGTCTATACGTACAATTGATGTGTCGCTAGTTACGGTACACACACCATCAGATATACGCAAGGTATAAGTGCTAGCCGTAGAAACAGTTTTAGTTGCGCTGGTAGAATTATCTGACCATAAGTAGGTATATGTTCCAGGCAGCAAGTTGGGTTGTAGAATTAGGGTACTGCCTTTACATAACAATGTATCTTGCACATTCATGCCACTAAATGGCGTAGTAACATTAATTGTATCAATACTTACTCTGCCAAAAATATTGGTAGCACGTACCCAATACTGGCCAGATTTTGCCACCCTTATTGAATCGGCAGTACTACCATTGCTCCATAAATAACTTACAAAACCATTGCCCGCCCTAAGTGTTACAGGGCATAGGGAGTTAGTTTGAACGATATCATTGCCTAAATTCACAGGTGGGGCATATTTGTAATTCAAATAATCTTCTACAACCTTGCGTTGCTGTGCATTCAACCCCCGGTTATAAATTATTACTTCTGCTATATCACCCTGCCAATTTCCATAGCCCGTTGTTTTACCTACACGAAAAACACCATTAGTAAAAGTTCCTGTAGCAACAGCAGTGGTACTTGAAGCGATAGAGTCGGTATTGATGTATATTTTGTGGCTAACACCCGCTTGCTTTATGCTAGAGTATATACGGTAGGCATGTGTACCTGGCATAGAATTGATTGGCCCTTGCATACGCCCAGTGCTATTGTTGGCATTTTCTACAGTGTACAATTGATTTGCAACAACCCTGTACATTACATAGCCACCACCCGGAGACCCTAGGCTAATTAAGCCAGGAAAGTTTGTACCTACCACGCTACTATTAGCAACTACATATACCGATAATGAACTATCTGCTGCACCTGCAATAATACCTCCGAATAACTCATCGGTTCCACTAAACCTAAGTACAGGTTTGTGGTTCATAAGTACACCCGCGTCGGTCACTAAGTCTGGCCTGGAACCTGCAGTAGCTTGCGCTACGTTATCGGCTACCGTACCACCGCCATCGCCCCAAGCAGCTACTTGCGTACCCGTGCCCAGTGTAACCAAGCTATCGGCTTTTAACCATACTAGCAGATTGGGAATATCGGCAGGTGAAGTATTTTGAGCAACTAGCGGATGGCCTAAAATCAACAGCACTACTGCAAACAATAACTTGTCCGCAAAAAAACGTGTATATAGTTTCATCATGTTCCGAAGGTGAATAAGGCTAATTTACTAAGAATGAATGTAAATAATGCAGCAATTAACTAAACTCATACTTATATAAACGTATAGATGAGCTTAATTCCTTACACGTGGCATTTAGCTTAGTATTTTTTTATAGACAGAAAGGTATTTTTGCACCCCGTTTTGTAGTGAATAGTACTGCCTAGCACCTTGAACAATAGCCTGTTGCGAAGGTGCCGATGCCAACATTTCGCCCACCACCTTTGTATATTCAGTATTACTAAACCGCGTAACCACATAACCGCTATCAGTACGTTGCATTATCTGATCGATATCACCCACGCCTATGTTGCAAATGTGCGGTATGCCCATGCCCATTATTTCGCCCTGCTTGGTAGGCGATGATGCCTTCTTACTGAACACCGGTTTAATGAAGAAGATAGACCAATTGCTAAGCGCCAAATAGGTAGGCACCTCCAACCTTGGCGATGGACGAAAGATGAGTTTATCGGCAGCTATACCCTTCTGCTTTGCCATACCAATAATGGCACTAGGTTCATCGTTGGTAATAAATAGAAACTTGGCATTGGGCTGTTTTCCCAACAAGCATTTGAAGAAATCCAGCATCTCAGCAGGCATGTACCAAGTACCGATGCTGCCCAAGTAGCTCAACACAAAATCGCTTTCTTTTATTCCTAATTCTTGCCTTAGCTTCAGCAACAATGTTTGGTTGATGTTGCTGCGGCTAAAGGTTTCCAAATCGGCGCAGCAAGGTATAACCTGGATAGGTATGGGTTGGTTGGGTATGCTCTTCCAACTTTGTATTTCTGCCTTGCCAGCATCGGTCAAGCTTATGGTATAATCAGCTTGGCTAAAGAACTGCTGCTCCTTCTTCTTAAAGAAATTATATACCGTTTTGAAGATAGGGTTGCTCAGGTTCCAAATGTTGCCCTCTACCCTTTCATCGGCCCAAAAGCCGCGCATATCGAATATGAATTTGATGCCCAATTGGCGCTTCATTTCCAGCCCCGCCATAGCCGATATATAGCTGCGGCAATGTACGATGCTGAAATGTTTTTCCTTATGCAGCGCAAAGGCTTTTGCCTTCATGCGTTGGTAGTCATACACTGTGCTTAGCACAGGTGGCTTTTTGGTGTATATCAGCGGCTGCCAATCTATACCATTTGCCTTGCATAGTGCTTCTACCTGTGCCCTGCCTTTTTCAAATCGCTCGGGCTTTTCAAAGCTTATCAATGTAAACGAATAGCCTTCCCTGCTTAAGCCTTGCAAGTAAGGTATAACTTGGCTTTGACCGAGTTGGTCGGTCATTCCATCATAGCTTAGGTATAGTATGTTATGCGGCATATTCCTTCAGCCATTTATGTAGCAATATCAAAGTCCATAAGCGGTTGTACAAAGTACTATCGCCTTGCTCGAAACGCTGCACCAGTTTTTTAACCATAGCATAATTTACCACCTTGTACTTGCTTATCGTTTCCTCGCTTAAATAGGTATCGAGCAAATAATGCAGGTCGGTACGCAGCCATTTATCAAGCGGTATGCTAAAGCCCCACTTTGGCCTATCGAACATTTGCTTCGGCACATACTCGTATAGCAATTCCTTCAGCAGATACTTACTTACGCCGTCTTTCTTCTTCAGTTTCTCATCTAGGTTCAAGGCAAACTCTACTACACGGTAATCTAAGAAAGGCGTACGCACTTCCAATGCAAACTGCATACTGGCTATATCTACCTTCACCAACAGGTCATCCTTCAAATAATACTTTACATCATACAGTGCCTGTTGCTCTTCAGCACTTAGTTCGCGCTTTAGCTTGCCCAGGTCTTCGTTCAGCAATAGGTGGCTGCGGTAATCGCCCACTAGCAATTCGCTCAATTCTGCTTCGCTAAAAAAGTAATGCTCCTGCGAGAATATGTGGCTCTTGAACCTTTCCTTGCTTTTGTAATTTACCACCTTGGCTGCACGCTCAAACCTACTACCTAGCTGCGACATACCCGCTGCTATAGGCGCACGCAGTGCCTGCACCAATGGGTTGCTTAAGCGCCTGGCCCAGTTGTAAGTACCGTAGCCCATAAACAGCTCGTCGCCGCCATCGCCGCTTAGTGTCATGGTTACATGTTGCCTTGCCAGCTTGCTTACCAGCATAGTAGGTATGGCCGAAGGGTCGGCATAAGGCTCGTCATAAGCTGCCAATATCCTATCGACTAAGCTTATAGCGTCTTTCTCATCTACTATAAACTCGTGGTGCTGTGTGCCCAGGTGTTTAGACACTTGGCGGGCGTACTCGCTTTCGTTATGCGATGCCTCCTTATAGCCTATCGAAAACGTTTTTACAGGCTTATCGCTTACGCTTTGTGCTATGGCTGTTACCAAGCTGCTATCTATACCACCACTTAAAAATGTGCCGAACGGTACATCGCTTATCATACGGTATTGAACCGAGGTAGTCATCAAATCCTTCAACTGTTGCTTGGCGCTATTGAAATCGCTAACTACTTTATCTTTTAGTTTTTCTTCGGGCTTCCAATAAGAAGTTATGCTCAACTTACCGTTCTTAATAACTGCATAGCTGCCGGAAGGCAAGCGCTTAATGTTATCGTATATAGTATAAGGCTCGGGGATGTAACCACTATATAGAAAGGTATGGATAGAAGGCTTGTGCACCTTTACATTCGCCTTTACTTCCTCCACATTCATCAACGATTTTATCTCGGAACTGAAAGCGAAAGTGCCGTCCTTCTCGTAATAATAAAATGGCTTTACGCCCAGCCTATCGCGGAACCAATACATGGTTTCCTCGTGCTTATCGTATATAGCTATGGCGAACATACCATTGAACAGATGCACGCATTCTACACCTAGCTGTACAAAGGCTTCCAATATTATTTCCGTATCCGAAGATGTGCGCGGCTGTATACCCAGCTTCTTTTCTACCTCTTGAAAATTATATACCTCGCCATTGAAAACCATGCTGTACCTACCATTGTGCGATAGCATGGGCTGATTGGCAGCGCTGCTCAAATCTATAATGCTCAACCTGCGGTGGCCAAGGCCTGCGGTAGCATCATCGCTTACAAAGTAGCCGGCAGCATCGGGGCCGCGGTGCTTTATGCACGTGGTCATAGTAACCAGTTCATCGCTGCTTACTTTTTTATTGGGGCTATAATAACCTGCTATACCGCACATATATCTGCTCTGTTCTTAGTCTTTATAAAAAGGATGCGCTGCTTGTGGCAAATTAGCCAATGGGTGATAAGAGCCCTGCAAGCCCACAGGCTGTGCATGGCGTATGTAGTGCGCTATATGTATGCTTGGCAGCGCATCGGCTATACCGTAGCCTTTGCCCTGCAGTATCTCTTCATACGCTTTTGTATGCAAATCGGCAAAGCCATCGCTAAATTCTATCTCCTCTCCTTCCAACACCATGCTGCGGTAAGTGGTCAAGCCTTTTGTCTTTACGGCATCAGGTAAAGTATCGGCATTTATGCTAAGGAACCAACGCACGCGCGCCTTGTTAAACTCCAAATAACCAGCCGCCCTATCGTGCGTATGTAGGTGTACTACATTGCTCTTTACTTCGCCAAATACCCAAGTAAGCATATCGAAAAAGTGGATGCCGATATTGGTAGCTATGCCACCACTTTTAGTTACATCGCCTTTCCAACTGGTGTAGTACCAATTGCCACGGCTAGTAATGTAGGTCAAGTCGAAATCGAATACTTTATCTGCCCCTGAAGCTTCTACTTGCTGCTTCAACTTTATGATGTTTGGGTGAAGCCTTAGCTGTAGCACATTATTTACGCGCTTGCCTGTTTCTTTCTCTATATCCAACAGCGCCTCTGCATTCCAAGGATTCAACACAAGGGGCTTTTCGCATACTACATCGGTACCGCTACGCAGGGCAAAGCGTATGTGCGAATCGTGCAGGTAGTTAGGCGAACACACAGTAGTATAGTCAACCTTGCTATCGCTGCGCTGTAGTTTGCTTATGTGCCTATCGAACCTTTCATACTCGGTAAAGAAGGCAGTTTGCGGAAAGTAGCTATCTATTATACCCACATTATCGAATGGGTCGTATGCTGCCAATAGGGTATTACCCGTATCGCGTATGGCTTTGTAATGCCTTGGTGCTATATAGCCCGCGGCCCCTATCAGCGCAAAATTTTTCATGCGGTGGCAGCTTGTTGTTTATCAAAGAAGGCAACAACCTCATTCACTATCCTCTCCGATGCACGGCCATCCCAAAAAGTTGGCACCTTTCCTTTTTTATATGTGCCTTGTTGTATCTGTTGCAGCAACGCTAATATTGTTGCTGCATTCAACTCTACCAATGTATTGGTGCCCTCGGTAATGGTTACAGGGCGCTCGGTATTTGGGCGCACTGTTAGGCAAGGCACACCCATAAAGGTAGTTTCCTCCTGCACGCCGCCGCTATCGGTTATTACCGTGGCAGCGTTCTTTACCAAGTGTATAAAATCGATGTAGCCTATTGGGTCGGTTATAACTATGTTCGGGTTGTTCAGCTTATCGCTTAAGCGAAACTCTGCTATGCGCTTTTTGGTACGCGGATGTATAGGGAACACCACCTGCTTTTGTTGCGCCATTTGCGTTATTATATCTACCAGTACCGTTAGGTTCTCTTTGTTATCAACGTTTACCGGGCGGTGAAAGGTCAACAAATAATAATCCTTCACGCCTAATTTCTCGCGCACGGTAGATGCATCTATCACTGGCGTAAAAGCCACCAGAGCATCTATCATGGTATTGCCTGTGTACTTAATATTTTCTTCGCTCTTACCCTCGCCAAGTAAGTGTTTGGTACCACTTGGTTCCGTTACAAAGTATAGGCTGGTTAAGTTATCTATCAATATCCTATTTGCCTCTTCGGGCATGGTCATATCAAAGCTGCGCAGGCCGCTTTCTATGTGTGCTACAGGTATGCCATAGCGTTGTGCCACAAACGCACACGCAAACGATGAGTTCACATCGCCTGGCACCATTACCAAGTGGGGCTTGTATTCAAGAATAAACTTCTCGAATTCCTCCATAATGCGCGCTATCACATTTATTTGACTGCCTTGGTTAATGTTCAAAAACACATCGGGCTTTTGTATACCCAGCTCTTCGAAAAAAACATCGTTCATGTTATAGTCGAAGTGCTGCCCTGTATGCAGCAGCTTATGCTCAATATGTGGCTGCTGAGCAAACCAACGGCTGAACTGCGTTATCTTAATTAGGTTGGGCCTGGTACCCACACACGTTAATACCTTCTTCTTCATGCTTTATATGCTGTTTAGCAAATCTGCCAAATGCTTAACCTGTTGCTGCCTGCTGAACTGCTGTACCGCAGGTTTATTTACATCGTTCACCTTTATATGGCCTTGCAGGTATTGTTCATATTCCTGCTGTAAAAAAGTAAAGGTTTCAGCCACTGTACTGGTGCATATGCCGCAGCCACTGGCCTCCACTATTTCCTGTATCGAGCCGTGGTCGTTCGGCGTTACCACAATATACGTACCGCTTGCAATATACTCATATATTTTGCTGGCTATAATGCCCTTTTGCTCATCCCAGGCTACGTGCATCAACAGGTGGCTGCGGCGCTCTATTTCCAGTATGCGGCTACGCTCTATGCGCGGAGTACACTCGTAGTAGGCTTCGTAGCCCTTCATGACAGCCTCTATACGGGTGGTTTGCTCTTTGTAAAATGCCAAACCCGGAAAGTATAGCTTAGCCTTAATGCCCGGTGTGGCATCTATCAATTGCTTATATGCATCGCAGAATATCTCCACCTTTTGCCCATGGTATAATGTACCTACATAAGTAACCGTAAAGTCATCGAACTTGCCCAATGGTACACCATCAAAATCTTCTTGCACAAAGCCGTTATACAAAGGTGAACTCTTTACGCCCGTCAACTGTGTAATGCTATCCGCTATGGGCCCCGAGCTAGCTGTAATGTAAGAAGCGGTGCCCACCCATTTTTTCTCGAAATAAGTATCGATAGCCGTTATCAGTTTAAAAATAGCCGAGCGGTTGATCTGGTTTATTTCGCTGGTGGTCCAGGCATCGCGGTAGTCGGCTATCCATTGCAAGCCGAACTTCTTATTCAACCTATAACCAATGTAGAATAGGTTGAAAGGGTTGCCAGTTATTACCACCTTCTTTATCTCTTTATCCTTGGCAACTAGTTCTTCCGCCTTCTCAAACAGATTGTAATACGGAATAACTGAAGGAAAGAAATTCTGCAACAGCAGCTCCAACAGCGTTAGCAGCCTGCGCACCAGTGCGTACTTATGTTCGCCGTGCTTTACATATATGCTATCGCGAAGGTTGGCATGGTAGGGCACCGAGTACACCTCGTATCCATCGTATACTTCGTGCAGTACATCACTCGGCGTACTGCGCGATACATCGGCCAAAGTGTTTACCTTATGGTCCCACCGGCGGGTAAGTATAACCGGGTAGTAGCCAAACAGCTTTAGGTAGCGCGCCCACGACATAGCCCTTTGCGAGGCCGTAAGATTGCAGGGTGGAAAGAAATAAGATACGATGAGTACTTTCTTCAATTTAAAACAAAGATATTTAGCCCCTAAAGTAATGCAGATGAGCGAAAAGGGTAGAGCATTGATATTTTTTACTGACACTTTCCCTTATGGCAAGGGTGAGGTGTTTATTGAAAATGAGTTTCCGTACCTGCATGCAGCGTTCGATAAGGTGGTAATTGTAACCAATAACATGTCGGAAACCTCTACCCGCCCCATACCCGATAATGTAAGCGTAGTACGCTATCCCTATGAAGCAAGTGCACTAAGCAAAGCCAAGGCAACTACATCCTTTTTTACCCCGGCTATACAGCATGAGATGGATTTTGTAAAAAAGAAATTGCAAATACCCGCCAGCAAACTTGTAGTAGCCACTATGGTAGCCAGCTATGCTAAAGCTAATGAGAGCCTGAAGTTTATAGATAACACCATTGAGAGGTATGCTGCCGGCATGGATGTGTACCTGTACAGCTATTGGATGAACGATATGGCTATTGCCATAGCCTTCTACAAGCAGAAGTATCCTAAGGTGAAGGCATTTGCCCGCGCACATGGTTGGGATGTGTACTTTGAAAGGCATAAGCCAGCATATTTGCCATTCCGCAATTATATAGTAAGCAACTTAGATGCTTGCTATGCTATATCGGAAGACGGTAGACGCTATATACAAG
>JAFDYM010000393.1 GCA_018267435.1 Bacteroidota bacterium
AAATTCCTGCTGAAAGCCACCTTCCAGCACGGCCTGTGCAGCAAAGGCTGCGTCCCACAGTTGCGAACCGTTATAGCCCTGCATCTTCATGCCATCTTCAGCCAGCCATAGGTAATCGAACCAGCGCTCGTAGTGCTTTTTAAATTGCGCCGATTCTTTACCGTAGGCATGCCACACACATATCGCATTTATTACTTGGTTTACGGGGCCTATGTTTATGTACTCTGTTTGCTCGTCTTCGGAATTTATATAATCTAAAATAAAGTTGAGCGCCTTTTTTCTAAGCGCAGGTATCTGTATCTGCTCGTAGGTATTGGTCAATATGTTTAGATACTTCAGCAGTGGCGCAGGCGTAGCGTATAGGTCGGCCTCGCAGCATTGGTTGCGTGCCTCGCGCCAGTTTATATTTTGGTAAGAAGTGGAATATAGCTCTTGCTTCAGTTCCTCTGTCAATGCCGTGGGCTTCATGGTTACCTTATGCCCATAGCAGTAGCTCATAGGCAGATACACCATGCGCGCATGGCACCAATAGCGCGAGGGGTGGAAGGGTAGCACCTTTGGCAGTACCCACATTTCCGGGAACAACGAGTTGCAGCCCTGCCACTCGTACACACCCATTACCGATAAATAGAACTTGCCCCAACTAGGTATAGTAGTAGCGCCGCCGTGCTTTAATATCCAGGCGCGTGCTTTGCTTACGGCCCCATCATTCGCCCCTATACCCAGTATACGCAGCGATACATATTGCAGTACCGTGCCGAACATGGTAGAGTTGCCCTCTAGGTGCAAACCCCAACCGCCATCGGCATTCTGATGGTTTAGCATATAGCGCTTTATAAGTGTAGTATGCGGCTCGGGCAACGGGCTATCGGTTACGTAACTGGCAATAACTAAACCCGGCAGTAGAAACATAGGTCCGCCGTAGTCGCCAGGCATATGGCCATCCTCGCTTTGTAAAGTCTGATAGTAATCTATAGCCTTGTATGCTGCTTCGTACACTTGCTGCTTATGTGCATCATCATACTTGCGCGAAGAGGCTTGTGTTTGCTTCTTAGCCTTGTCTTTAGCTATGTGCCTATAAACACGGTCAGCCGTATTCGCGTTTTCGCTGTTGTATATAAATGAATCTGAAATTTGATTCGACAATGCCTTGCCTTCTTCGCTCTGCCAAAAATTATTTGGGTTGAAAAGCACGCTGGGTTTATAGTTCCATACCTGTCTACCCGCTTCGGTTTTCAGCTCCCAATCGTCCCAATGTTGCGTATTGCTCATGATAGCAAAGTTAATTCTGCCTACTTAGCTTTCTGTTAATGGACTTTAACATCCGCTATTGAGCGAAGTTTCGCAACTATTAATAATTGAAAATCAAGAAATAATGCTATGTAGCGAATTTTTCACATCAACTTGTGAATATTTCGCTATTGTTTTTGCGGAATTTACGCAGTTATATTGTAGCGAAAATTTCACAAAATATGATGCTAGACTTATTGAACTCCGCAGCAAGACCCTCTGAACTTACTGCTATACTTAAGGTAAAGTTAGCTGGGCAACCATTAAAATACAACAAGCCACTTAATGAGTTGGCGACAAGTTTATCCGATAAAGAATTTTGCTACGCAGCATTGGGAAAAGTATCGCGCTCGTTTGCGGTGGTTATTCGCCAATTGCCTGAGGACTTGAAAGATGCCGTGTGCGTTTTCTACCTTGTACTGCGCGGCCTTGATAGCGTAGAAGACGATATGAACATACCTGCCGAGCAAAAGGCGGAGATGCTTTTGGCCTTCCACAAGCTATGTAAGGAGAAGGGCTTTAAACTGGATAACGTGGGCGATACCGAAGACTACCGCCAGTTAATGCAGCACTTTGATAAAGTGGTGAACGTGTACATGGGCTTGAACCTTGGCTATCGCCAGGTGATAGACAATATATGTATGCAGATGGGCGCAGGTATGCACGAATTTACTACCAAGCAGGTAACTACCACTGCCGACTACGACCAATACTGCCACTACGTAGCAGGCTTGGTGGGCATCGGTCTTTCGGGTTTGTTCTCAGCATCAAAACATGAGAGTGCATACTTAGAAAGCCAAAAGGTGATAGCCAACAGCATGGGCTTAATGTTGCAAAAGACAAACATAACGCGCGACTATTTTGAGGATATACCATTGGGCCGCGAGTTTTGGCCAAGTGAGATATGGGGCAACTATGCTAACTATTTGCACGAGTTTCGCGATAATCCTGAGTCTCCGCAATCGTTAGCGGCATTGAACCATATGGTGGCCGATGCACTACAGCACGTGCCAGATTGTATTGCCTACATGCAGATGTTGAAGAACCCGCAAGTGTTCCGCTTCTGCGCCATACCGCAGGTAATGGCTATGGCTACGCTGGTTAAGGTGTACAACAATCCGCAAGTATTTACCGAGAACGTAAAGGTGCGCAAGGGTCTGGCGGCAAGGCTAATGGTAGAAACCAACGACATGGAAAGCCTGACTTATTTTCTAGAGAAGTTTACCCATAAACTGATGGGTAAGCTAAGCATAGGCGACCCGAACTATTTAATAACTAAGAAGCGCCTGCACAGGATAATAGAAGCGATAGACGAGACGCGTGTTAACCATACTATAGTGCCGCAGCTTGATACGCACATAGAAGAGAGCGTGTTGTTTTAAAAGAAATAGTTAGCCACAGCTTAATCTGTGGCAAGAAGGATAATAAAGACACAGGGCTAACCAAAAAACTGTGGGTTTATGTTTAGTAACATTCCTGCCTCTGCTATACCTAAGCAGGGGCGGAATGCACTAAAAAAGAAAAGCATGGAAAACCAAGCATACGATATATGTATAGTGGGTGGCGGCATAGCCGGTGCAGCTTTGGCAGGCTACTTAGGCAATAGTGGCTTGCGAATAGCGGTGGTTGAAAAGACCCTTGCCGAGCAGGACCGCATAATTGGCGAATTGCTACAGCCCGGCGGTGTGGAGATGCTACAGAAAATGGGCATGGAGCACCTGTTAGATGGCTTTGATGCGCAACCTATACACGGCTATGGTTTGTTTATGAATGGTGAGGACTTCCGCATTAATTACCCAAAGCATGAGGGTAAAGAAGTAACAGGCCGTGGATTGCGCAATGGCAAGTTTATGCAGCGCCTTAGGCAGCATGCTACCGCGCATAGCAACGTAACATTAATAGAAGGAACGGCGACAGATATAATAGAACATAACGATACTATAACTGGTATTGTATACAAACCTAAAGGTGCAGATGAACCCGTGCAGTTGAGTGCCTCGCTTACCGTTATGTCAGACGGTATCTTTTCGGCTTTCCGACAAGGCTTGTCAGCTGCTGACAAAAAGGTAAGCGGGCATTTTCTAGGTTTGCTGTTGCATCACGCACAGCTACCTTATGCCAACCACGGGCATGTAATTATTACAGATAACGCACCTGTTTTGGTATACCCAGTGTCAAGCACTGAAACGCGTGTGCTGATTGATTTTCCTGGCGATGTTGCGCCAAGAAAAGGAGAGGAACTGAGTACATTTTTGAATGAAGTAATTGGTCCGAAGTTGCCAGCTAGCATACGAGCTACCTACTATGCTGCGGTGCAAGAAGGTAAGTTTAAAGTAATGCCGAACCACCTGATGGCTGCCAAGCCCGTAATGAAAAATGGCGGTGTGTTACTAGGCGATTCATTGAACATGCGCCACCCACTTACAGGAGGAGGTATGACGGTGGCATTCACTGATGTTTATTTGTTAGGTAGCGAATTGTTGAAGACTGATTTTGCAAAGCAAGAGAATTTATATAATGCTGTAAAGCGCTTTTATAAAATACGCACCGAACAAACTGCCAGCATAAACATATTAGCCGATGCGCTATATGGCGTAATGCGCAACAATGATTTGAAGATGGCCTGCTTTCAATACCTAAAGCAAGGTGGCAACTATGCCGAGCAGCCTGTAAGTATCCTATCTGCAGTATCGCGCGATGTGAATATGCTGATCCGCCACTTCTTTGCCGTGGCGGTATTCGGTATGGGTAAACTGCTATTGCCGCTACCTACTCCTCAGCGCAGTAAGCGCGCTTATCGTATGCTTGCCGATGCGGTAAATATTATCTCTCCTCTACTAAAGAATGAGAAGGTTATAAGTGTGAGTAGATTGACAGGACAGAATTAGAAAACAATAACTGAGTTGTATTTTCATTCATTATTATCTGGCACATTACCGGGAGAACATTACTTCCTATCCCAATTACTAACAAAAGCTACGATGCCATTCTTGGCGTTCTCTAGGCTTTGCGGTTCTATGTTTTCTATCACGTCGTGGCGAGTGTGGTAGGTAAAGTCGTATTTAGAACTGCTGATGCCTATAACGGTAACCGTTGGTATGCCTACACGCGCTAGCGATACGGCATCGGTGCCGCCAATAGGTACGCTGCCTGTTTTAAGCGGTATGTTTTGTTGTTTAAAGCTTTCCCTTAAACCGTTTAAAAGCACCGGCGAGTGCTTGGTGCCGTTCATCAATTCTTTTTCTACTACGGCTACCTCGTTGGTTACGCGCACACCGTCTATGTTTATCAAGTGTGCGTTCTCTTTGCGCAGTTCTTCTTTCTTTAGTTGTGCATAAGCACGGCTACCACATAGACCGGGCTCCTCGCTGCCAAAGCTTACAAACTTGATGCGTGTATGCTGCAGCGTGCTTTTACCTATGTTGTTGGCATCGGCAAATGTTTTGAAAGTATCGAATGCAATGGCTATGCCCGACAGGTTATCTTGCGCGCCGGGCACTACTTCATCGGCGTGCATGCTCCAGTACACGACTGTAACTGGGCTAAGCAGCAAGAACAAACCCCATACATATTCTGCATTGGCAAAACCTGTAATTACATATACTAGTAAGAAGATAAGCTGTAATGCCATCAGCACGCCTGCCACCACGGTAAGCACTATACCAAGTTGGCCTAACTTGTACCACCACCTAAACTCGCGGGTGCTATCCATGTGTCCGCTGAATATGAGTGTGCTTTTTACCTCGCCTTGCGGTTCCAACACTGCCTCTACATTGCTACTGGTTTCCAACTTGCCAGGGAAGCTCGTCAGTACATCGCGGTACATCATCATATCGGCTGCTAGAAAGAACACGCTTACCAGCGATACTGCCAAGGCAGCTTCTGCTGATACCCAAAACAATGCCAACGATATGAAGTAGAACGCCACGTAGTATTTCAACTTGCCGAAGCGCGCCGCTAGGTATTCATTGAAGGGCAGAAAGGATACATTGTTTGTGTACTTTTTACAAAGTTCGGCTATATATAGTTGCGCGTTTTTCTCGGCCTCGCTGCCTGCTAGGCGCGGACCAAAACGATTTATGATATCGGTAATAAGGGCAATCATGGTGGGCTTGGTTTAACAAGCCGTGAAGATAGTGAAGCGATGGATATTGTTCCCGCAGATCTCGCAGAAACCCGTAGAAAAAATGTTGGATTTGAATGTCCACAGTATGAATGCGCGTGGCAGGCGTAAGTAGGCGAAGTGCACTACAGTAGCGCACCCAATTTATTAAGCTTTATCTACATAAAACCACCATAACCACATAGTGCGCGATAACCTTACAAATACAGGTGCTAGTATAACAAGCGATATGGCATTTACAATTACAAATTTTACATTAAGCGTATTGAAAAAGCCGAAGAATATAACTGAAGCTACAAACAGTGTTAATGAGAATGCAACTGTCATCATATATGATACATATGTGGCACCCCAATAAAAGCCAATCTCTGGTTCAAAGTTTAAGTCGCAGCTGCTACAGCGTTTTTGCACATTCATAAACTTAGTAGGTTGTAGCGGGTTATTGCCTTCAAAATGGTGCCCTTTGGCGCATCGAGGGCACTTGCCTGTAGCTACGCAAAACAATTTATCGGAAAAATTTAAACTATTACTTGCCATGGTATTTGTATTCGAGGTCATAATTAATGAATTTATTTAGTCATTTGGCGTTTCCTGAATTCATCGGGTGTTTCGCCAGTCTCTTTCTTAAAGAATTTGGTAAAGTGCGCATGGTCGGTAAAGCTTAGCTTGTAAGCTATCTCGGCTATGCCCATATCTACGTTTACCAGTAGGCGCTTTGCCTCTAGCAGTAGCCTATCGCGTATTACCTCGCCCGCTGGCTTGCCAAGCAGTTGCTTGCACAGCATGTTTAGGTTATTGGGTGTAATGTAAAGCAGCTCGGCGTATTGCTTGGGTAGGTGCAGTTGTATGTAGCGTTCATCTACCAAGAGCTTAAACTCGCGTATTATATGGTTGCTTTTGTTCAGCGGTGCATTGCTCTTGGTTTGCGGCTTGCAGTTGGCGCACAGCATGAATAACTCTAGCAGCTTGATACGCAGCATATCTTCGGTAAATTCGCATTCCTTGCTAGGTATGTGCAGCAACTCTTCGAATAAGTCTTGCGCTTTGGCTTGTACATCTTTAGCTAGCTGCACCACGCCCTCGGTGGCATTGCTGTTGAAGAAGCTGAAGCGTTCCAAGTACGTAGGGCTAAGTAGGAACGACCTAAAGAAGTTCTCGGAGAAGTTGACGATGTAGCCATCGGGCTGCTGCTTAAACTGCCAGCTATGTACCTGCCCAGGACTCATAAAATATATCTGCCCTTTCTTCACCTCAAAGGTTTCAAAGTCGATAACATGGGTGCCTGTGCCTTTGGTAAAATATAGCAGGTGGTAGAAACTGTGCTTATGTGGCAGGCACAAGTTGTTGTGCTGTTCTAAGTACGGCTCGAAGCGGCTGATAAGAGTATCGTCCTTGCCGTATTGATTGGTGTTGATGCTACAACTATGATATGTAGGTATGGCCTTGTGCATTGCGATAGCAAAGGTAAACTATGTAGCAATAGTCCGGCTTGTACTAATCGTGTAATTAATTGTAAATTTTACAAGAAGGTTTAACTCGGGTTCACGCAGAGGGAATACCAAGATTTTCGCAGAGGGCGCAGAGATGAAAAACTAGTTATAGCATATCGCCATTGTAAAGATAATATCTTTGCGGTTCTCTGCGTCTTCAACTTTTCGTTCTCTGCGTGAAACTGTATTTTTTGTATTGAAGAAAATTACTCTTCCACACTCATCATATTGTCGGGTTCGTGCTGTTTTTTGGTGTAGAAGAAGTTGAGCAGCACGCCGAATAGCACCAAGCCGATGCCCATTATTGCAGCCCAGCCGTAGTGCTCGTTGAACAGCACAATGCCGTAGATAAGCGCATAGATAACGCCGAGATAGTTGTAGATAGATACATCGGCAATACGCTCTAGCTGTAGGGCCTTGGTTAGGTTGATTTGCCCTAGTTGGGTCAGTACGCCAATCATAATAAGGTAGAACCAATCCCAACCCTGTGGCATGCGCCAAGTGAAGATGCAGAACAGCCCGCCGAAGATAGCGCCGATAAGTTGAAAGTGCAGTACCACTACTATGGGGTGTTCTTTCTCTTTAAGGCTACGTACCATGTTATATGCAAAGCCCGACGAAAGTGCCGAAATGATGCCAATGATGAGTATGCTGGTAGAGAAACTATTGTCGAAACCCTTGATGACGATAACGCCAATGAAGGAGATGGCGAAGAAAATCCATTGCACGGGCATTACCTTTTCCTTCAATAGAAAGATGGCAATGATGGTGGTGAATACCGGCGATAAGTACTGTATGGTAACTGCGGTGCCAAGCGGCATTTCGCGCAGGGTAATGAAGAAGGTATAAAGCGCTGTGGTGCCGAATATGCCGCGCGCCAATAGCAGTTTACGGTTGCTGCCTTTCCAGTCTAGTTTATCGCGGAAAACGATGGTGAAGCACAGTAGCATGGATACGAAGCAGCGCACGAACACCACTTCCATTTCGGGTATGTGGGCTACTTGCTTTATGCACACATTCATCAATGAAAAGAAGAAAGTACTAGCCAACATATGGCCGATGCCCTTAGAAATAATAGATGATGATGTAGTGCCCAAAACGGGGGTGAAGGTAATATTTAATATAGGTTCACGCAGAGGGCAGAGGTGTATTTACTTTGACCTGAAAGTATATGATATGTTTACAGTAGTGTCGCTTTCAATGTGGTTTACGCTAGCTCTCAATATACCATTTTCATCATAATCAGTAGCTATACGTATGCTTAGTTTTTCATCGCGACTGTAATATTCTGAACTGCCATAAGCGCTTCCTGTAATATCATCATCGTCGCTCTCGCTGGCGAGAAAGAACAGAGGGCCTAAATCTGCATATCCTACCCATAATACTTTGTAGTCTGTAAGCCTATAACTTATGGTGGTGTAGTTGATTCTTGTTACACTTAAATTGATATTCTTTTTCTTCGTAGCAAAGGTGTATACAGAATCCAAATTTAAGATTGTTGGGAAAGGGATAGTGTCTGGTCCGTTTATAAGCAAGCTGTCAACCAATATTATACTGCCAGGAAAATCTTCATCTTTTAAAGATTTCAAGTATTCTGAAGAATAGTTTTCTCTATTAGTAATGACAATAGTATCACTACTTTGTTGCTTAACTTCTTGATCTATGGTTGCTTTGGATTCGCTTTTGGTAGTGCAGCTATTAAGTGCAAATAATATTACAAATAAGTAGTAGGGTTTCATGCCTAAATATAAGATTAACTATCTAAACGAATACCGCAAGCCTAAAAATCCTCTTATGCCTTGCAGCGGTGCGTAGTTATAGCTGGCATCGAAGGTGTAGCCGTTGGGGTTGGTGGCTACATCGCTTGCTGTTTTGTCGAATGGGTCGAATGGGCGCATGATAGGATTTTTCGGTACAAAGTTCATTAGGTTCTTTATGCCGCCGTATATCTCTAACCCAAACTTGAATTTTTTCGTTGCTTGTATGTTCATTAAGCAATGCCAAGGGCTGTACTCGGGGCGGTAGTCGTTAGGTAATACAGGCAAGCGCATCGGGCCATTCCATTGTCCGTTCCAGTCTATGGTCAAACCTATTTTATTAAATGTGTAAGCCACCGAGAAGGTGCCGCTCCATTCGGGTGCATGTACTTGTTGCGTTCTTACCTTCTTACCTGTGCTATCTTTTTCTACCGCATAAACCTTGCAGTAAGTTACGGCGGCGTTAATCTTTAAGGGAAATGTGAAGCTAATATCGGCGTTCAATGATGCACCTGCTGATACGGCATGACCGCTTAGATTGTCATATATAATCTTGTTCGGGTCGGTATCGAAATCGCCAATAATTTTATTGGTGAAATAAGTGTAGAAGCCCGATATGTCGAGATTAATAAAACCCTTGTTGAAGTTGATGTAGCGCTGGTAGTTGATGTTGCCGTTATAGCTTTGCTCAGGTTTTAGTTCCTTGGCTATTACTACCTCGCGTGCACCCGTTAGCGCTGCATGGTCTTCGGTAAACAAATTCACTACCCTATAGCCATTGCCAAAGTTGAAGCGGATAATGTCATTATCAGTCGGCGACCACTTATAGCTAAGGCGTGGCGAAAAGATGCTACCGTGCACTACGTTATAGTCGTAGCGCAGGCCTGTTAACAGTTTATGCTTTTTGTTCGGCGTAAACTCGTACTGCACAAATATGCCAGGCAATATAGTATGCTGCGGGTGGTTTACTACTTCGGTAGTGCCTTCGGTTATGGTGGAAGTGCCAACGGTGTTATCATCATAAAATACATAGCGCATGGCTACGCCGCTGTTTATGTTGTGCCTCGTCTTTATCGTCTTATCCCAATACAACTGCGCGAAGCCCACGTGCTGCTGCGCCATGTATGCCACCTTGCCATAGTAGCTGTTTTGATTGTGGTAGTTATAGCTGTATTGCAGCATAAAGTTTTCTTTGGTTGGCAGGTGGTAAGTGCCTATCAACTCAGCTCGGTGTGTGTATATGGTTTCACCATATATCGAGTCGCTACCGCGCAGGCTTTTGTTCCAGTTCATTTGTCCACCCCAGCGGTCTTCGTACAGATAGCGTATAGCTATTGTATTCGCCTTGCTGTTCATGGTTTGGAACTCCCACTTGTTGAATACCGATACCCTGTTCTGCAAAGGCACATCCGTCAAGCCGTCTTTGTTCAAGTCCCACTTCTGCGCTAGGTTAAAGTAGTTCACACCCAGTAGGGTGCTTATCTTATCTGTCAATCGCGCACGGTAGCCTATGTCCGTATTTACCTCGCCATAGCTGGTTGCAAATACATCGAACGATAGGGTAGGGGCTTTCGTTGGGTTCTTGGTGATGATATTGATTAAGCCCGCCATAGCCTCCGAACCGTATATGGTAGAAGCTGGGCCTTTCACTACCTCAATGCGTTCTATCATGCTGTTGGGTATGCCCGATAGGCCATATACTGTACTTAGGCTACTTACTATCGGCATGCCGTCTATCAACACCATGGTATATGGACCTTCCATGCCGTTGATGTGTATATCGCCCGTGTTGCAAATGTTGCAGTTAAGTTGTGGGCGCACGCCGTTTATCTGGCTCATGGCTTCAAACACATTCGGCGTAGGGTTTTTTAAGAAGAACTTCGGCGTGTATATCTCCACTGGCACAGGGCTTTCGCTTTTGCGCATCTCTTTCAGCGTACCCGTTACCACCACTTCGTTCATGGTATTATCGTTCTGCTTCAGGCTTATTTGTAGCGGCTGTAGGCTAGCCGATGCGCTTACTTTTATATTCTGCTCGCTGTAGCCCATCATGCGTATTACTAGGTTGTAGTTGCCCGCAGGTATGTTGCTGAACTGGAAAAAGCCCACGCTATCGCTGGTAGTAGTTTGGTTCAGTTCCTTTATGTGTATTACCGCCCCTTGCACTGCGCCCGCCTCATCCTTTACCGTTCCTTCTATGCTGCTTTGCGCAGCTAGTATATAGCTAGATATTAAGAGTATTAGCGAAAGTATATTTCGTTCCACTTTATTTTAAATTTAGACAAATCTAAAAATATAATTTGGCAATGTGAAATGGTGTGCAGCTTTTATTTTCTGCTTTAGTAGACAAGGCTGATTTTGAGCAGTGTTATTGTTTTCTAACATCATAGAAATCTCCTTATTCTTGATATAACTTTACAGAGTATGGCAAGAGAAGCGCTAAGTGTATTTGATATCTTTAAGATAGGGGTGGGGCCAAGTAGTTCGCACACGCTGGGGCCTTGGCGTGCGGCTGAGCGTTTTTTGAAGGAGATAGACCAGGCAGGCAAACTGCCTGATATAAGTGCCGTTACGGTAAAGCTGTACGGCTCGCTGGCTAAAACGGGCAAAGGCCACGGAACGGATATAGCCGTTATGTTAGGTCTATTGGGTGCTGACCCTGTAACCTTCGATGTGAATGCCTTGAACAGCACTATTCTAGATATAGCCTTCCACAAGAAGCTGAACCTGCTAGGCATAAACGAAGTGCCTTTCAACCCCGATGTAGATATCGAGTTTTTGAAGAAGGAGAGCCTACCTTTTCA
>JAFDYM010000394.1 GCA_018267435.1 Bacteroidota bacterium
CATGCCCTTACACATTTATTTCTGCGTAATAAATAGCTTGCTAGTGGTATTTTGCCTATCGGCGGCCTGCACCTGTACAAAATACAGCCCTTGGGTAAGGTAGCCTAGCTGCATAACAGCCTTGCCATGCTGCATAGTGTACACTGCCACTTGCTTGCCTGTTACATCGCTTACATACACATTGGCATCAAGTATATCGCTACTTTGCAGGTGTACTATGCACGTGCTTGGGTTAGGGTATATGGTGTAGTTAATCTGTTCTAGCGCTTGTATCTCCGTTGCCACGGTGTCATACACCACGCCATAGCTTTCGCAGTCGGTAAGTTGGTCTTGCGCTTGCTTGTCTTTTGCATTGATGCTATTTGCACCTATTGTATTAGGATAGCCTATAGGCGGATAGCTTACTGTAGCAGATAGAAACGCAGGCCTACCGTTTTTATAATAGCTGGTATCGCTTAAGGTAGAAGTGCCCGTGGGCTGTACGGTACCCTTTATATTATTGCCATAGGCAAAGTGACCGTTACCAGCCAATACATATTGACCTTGCAATGCACCCGTGCCTGTAATTTCATTGCCAATTATATTTTGATTATCACCTACACTGGCATCGCTCATTATAAAGCCATATAGCTCGGCACGGTTGCGGAAGAAGGTGTTGTGCGGCCCGTTCAAGCCATGCGAGTTATCTACCATCATGTTCTGCACTATGTTGCCCTCTATCAAATTAAGGTATGGGTAGTTGCCGTGCATTACTATATCGCCTGCCGAGTTGGCTGGTACAAAAGGCAAATTCTCCCAAAACGGATCCATAGAATAATTGTAGGCGCACACGTTGCCATTGGCACCGCTTTGCAGCAGTAAGCTATGGCGCAGGTGGTTAAATATATTATTCTCTATTAGGCACTCGCCGCTGGTGCTTTGTATAGCCACACCATAGCCTTGCCCACCATCGCCATAGGCATGGGCATGGTGCAAATAGCAGCCCGTTATTTCTATATTGGTAGAAGTGCTAAGCGCCACGTGCGCAAAGTTGCAGTTGTTGCTTTCTACCCCGCGCAGCCAGCAGTTGGCGGCATAGCTAATGTCGATATTGGTGGTTTGCCCTACACTGGCATCTAGCCTATCTATTTTCAAGCATTCAATGCCACAGCCTACAATAGGTGTAATAAGGCTAACCTTAGCATTATCAGCTAGGGCATAGCTGCGGCGCAGTGGGCTATATAGCTCAACCCTATTGCCAGTTACATTCTTTACCCTTACTACCTGCCCCACACTGCCATAGGCCCAAGATGAAAACAACAACGAAGCATCGTTGAAAGATATGCGCAAATAGCTGCCAACACTTATATCTGAAGCATCATTCAGCATTATATAGGTACTATCTTTACTAGCAGCGCTATCAAGCAAAGCCAATGGTAGGCTAAGGCTGCCTCCAATATTTATCAAATTATTGCTACCATTCAAGTTGAAGCTTAGGGTAGTGCTATCGGCACTTGCGCCTTTCAATACCACACTATCGGTAAGGTATATAGTTTGGGTAAAGAAGTAGTTACCCGCAGGGAAGTAGATGGTGCCACTGCCCCCGTTCAATGCTGCTATGGCGTTTATTATACAAGTGTCATTTGCTGCCACACCATCGCCTACCGCTCCGTAGCTAGTTATATCTAGCACATGGCCATATGTAGGTATGGTATCGGGATAGCCTGCAAGGCTCCAATCGGTAGCACGTGCGGCAGGTAAGGTTTGGGCTGTGGCTATATTGTAAATTGCTAGTAGAAGAAGTAAAAGTTTGTGGTTCATTTATAGGGTTTAATGTGTTGATGTTTACATGCCGTTCAGCTTATCTTTTTCGGCCTTCAATGCACGTATCATCTGTCCATAATCCTGGCCTAGTACCAATGCATTTACTGTTTGCGCTATACGCTTGGCTTTCGTCTCATCTGTTTTTGCACTGTCTATCCAATTGCTAAAGTAGCGCTGCATACCTTTGCTCATCTTCTCGAAGTTAGCCTTTGCCTTAGGTTCATCGGCTATACACTCCATCATGTCGGCATTGTATACCATCTCATCGGTATCTTCCGCTATCTGCACGGTTACCTTTTCGCCTTTGCGCTTGCCAGTACCTTTGCGCATGGCAGCGTTAAATGCCAATATAAAGTTGCCATCGCCCATGGGCATTATGGCTACGCCTTTTATTTCATGCGCATCTAGCTTGCCCTTTACACGGAATGCCTTCCTGTTGTTGGGCTTTAGTTTCTCGGCTTTGTCTTGGGGTATTTCAATATAAGTCCAGCCCGTTTTTTCGCCTTGGTCGTCAAACTTCTTTAAGGTAGCAGTAAACTTTATCATGCTATGCCAATATAGAAAACTATCAGCTATTATTTCATTAGCAGTAGGCTTCCTTTCAGCGTTCTTCTTTCGCCGTTTTGTAGCACTACATTTAGTGTGTAAACAAAGTTTTGTGGTGTTTGTAGTTCACCTTTATATCGGCCATCCCAACCCTGCGTTTGGTTATTGCTTTCATATACTTTTTCGCCCCAGCGGTTGTATATACTTACCTCGAAATAGTTAATTGCTGTATTGGTAAATACTTCCCATACATCATTGTAGCCATCTCCATTCGGGCTAAAAGCATTCGGTATAAACATGGCATCGTTTATAGTTGGTAGCACCGCGGTATCTATAGGGGTGGGTATTACTATTACTTGCATGGCACTATCGCTGCAGCCGCTGTTGGTTACAGCTACCAACCATACATTGTAGCTGCCGCTTTGACTATACTGATGGCTAGGGTTTTGGATATTACTAATATTGCCATCGCCCAATAACCACTCCCAACTATCGCCACCTTGCGTAGTATTGTTGAAGGAAACACTTTGCGAGTCTATTGCATAGTTGAAGTCAGCCCAAGGCATATCATTTATCAAAGCATATTGTATTGCGGTATCGGTACACTTGCCTAGGTTAAGCACAAGCATTACTTGATATGTACCTGCAGTATTGTATAGGTGGCTACTGGTTGTGGCGTTTAAAGTAGTGCCATCGCCCATATACCATGTATAGCTTGGGGAGCCTTGTGCTTGGCTTAGGTCGTTTATTGTAGTGGTTGTACCTCGGCAAACAGTATCAATTGTAAAACTAGCCATAGGTTGATGGTCAACTATAGCGGTACCGTATGCAGTATCGGTACAATTGCCTTGTTGTACTATTTGTGTTATAGGGTAAAGGCCACCAGCGGCATAGCTGTAGCTACTCAGCGTATCATTAACGGTATTGCCATTGCCCATTATCCAAGTGTAGCTAAGGCTGCCCTGCGGTGTTGCCAAGTCAGTAATAGTACTAGCCGTACCTTCGCATACGGTATCTATGCTAAAGCCTGCCGTTGGTGGTGCCACCACAGTTATGCGTACGCTATCCATATTGGGGCAGGTAGTATCGTTCATTACCGTTACACTGTAGGTTATGCTTATAGGTGTGCTGCTTACAGGGGTGCCTTCATAAATTCCCGCATTGGTCAAATACGTAGTTGGCTCCCAAAAAAACATATAACCTCCTGTAGCTTCCAGTTGCACTTGCTCGCCTGCGCATATGGTAGTATCGGCTGTTATGCCTACGTTGGCTAAGGCCCATACCTTTACAATCAATGTATCGGTAGCAGGGCATACCTGCCAAGTATTATATGTTACAGGGTGTTCGCCTACACCTACCATAGCTGGAGAAAATTTGCCCATTACTGAATCTATAACGCCATACCCGCGCCATATACCGCCACTTGGTGTGCCATTGGCAAACTGTATAAGTGTATCCGTAATGCACGTTTCCCAGTCTAGGTGCGCATTGGCATTGCCTACGGTAGTGGCATTTACGGTTACAGTATCGGTGCTGTAGCAGCCATTTACTGTTATATACATAATGTAGGTATAGTTGCCTACCGAATCGTATATACCCGTAGGCTGTGCTAACTGAAAGCTATTTAAGTTATTAGGCCATATCCAAAAGTAACTTGCGCCTGGTACCGAGTCGGTGCCAAGTACCACAGGCATGTTAATACAAACTGTGGTATCGTTACCGGCATTGGCTACAGGGAAACCAAATATTTCTACAGTAGTATCTGTTACAAAAGTGCATACACCGTGCTGATAGGTATATGTAACAGTATGTGTGCCTATACCCGCCTGGTACGGATAGAAATTATCATTGAACACACCATTACCCGAAAATGTTCCTCCACTAGGCAATGCTTGTAGCTGCAATGCAGTATCTAAATAGCAATACCTATCGGCAAGATATAGCGATAGTGGTACTTGGCTTGTAGTAATATTTCTGCTACCAATATTATTGGTTGAATCGCATTCGTAATACAAAAGTGCGGGTGCGCCTACATTGCTTGTTCCCAAATCGTTTACAACTGTATAAAGCATGAACGATGTATTGTTATACGGTATATTGAATTGCTGAGTAGTACACGAAGCTGTATCTATCACAGTTATTGTAGTGTATTGGGTAGCTATCAAGTTGCCGCCGCTTAGTGGGTTGCCGTTGTAAAACGAAACAGGGATTGTATCGGTGCTTGCCCCACTGCCTTGGTTACATATAGTTACTGTAAGGCTAAGGGTATTCAATGCTTGGCAGGTGTTAAACGTGTCGATAGTTATGCTTAAATCGGGTACAGGTACAAATAGCTGGCCCCAGTTTACATCATATAGCGGTGCTTGGTTTAAAAAATTGTTTAACTGCTGTATACTGCTATTAGCCTGTTGTACCTGTGGTACGCTTAGGTCGTCGTTAATATTAGTAATATGGTAGGCATGCTGGTTCATTACCTTTCTGCTACTTATCCATTGGTTGTTGTTGCTTTTATATACAAACACATTGCCAGTAACTGCGGTAGTGTCGTTGCCGCAATTGCATACTATGTCAGCTTGTTTATCTCCATCTACATCGGCTATTGTAGGAAATTCGGTACGTGTACCAGATCCGCAAGGCACACTGGCTTTTACAGCGCCAGTACTGCCGTCGTATATATATAGGGTAGCTTCATCTCTATATATCACCTCTGTTATTCCATCTCCTTCAAAGTCGAAAGCAGTCCCTGTGGTTTGCTGGCTGGCATCAATTATCGTGTTCTGCCATATGCTGTTCAATGTGTTGGTTACACTGTTGTAGGCTATAGCTACATATACATTTCTGCCTCCTACACCAATTTCGGGTTTACCGTCATTGTTATAGTCGGCTACATTGGGGCGCCCCCCGGTGGTAGAATTAGGTATAGCAAATGTTGTACCTATAGGGTTGCCCGTTATAGGGTTCCATACATATACTTTACCCGCACTTGTTACTATTACATCTGTTGATCCATCAAGGTCAATATCGGCAATTGCCGTAAAGCCATCGGCATAAGTACCTGGTAAATTATTGGGCTGTGCTGTTAAGGTGCCAGCCACACTGTTATATGCATATACCTTATTGCCGCATACCAGTTCAAGCCCTTGGCAATCGGTACAAAAACTATTGGGTAGCACATCGGCTGCCACGCTTAGCTTGGCCACCGTGCCAGGGTTGTTGCCAGCACTTTGTGCCCCGGCCGTAGCCAGTAGTGCACCTGTTTGAGAGTTGTAAATAGTATTGCCTATATAAACTTCAGCTATGCCATCGCCATTAAAATCGGCAATGCCCGGTGTAGCTTCTGAGCTACCTACGTTAGGTGCAGTATAGCCTGTTTTTGCTGCACCTGTGTGTTCAAAGCAGTGCATAATACTAGTATTATCTACTACATACAATTCGCCAAAGCCGTCATTATCCGTATCGGCCATGGCAAATGCGTTAGATAAATCGTTTATAGCAGGGCAAGTAATTGTTAACTCTACTGCGCCAGTTATGCCGTTAAGTATATATAGTTGGTTAGCGGCACTGTTATGTACTATTACTTCAGTAACGCCATCGGCATCTATATCGCCTACTAGCGCAATGCTGCGTGTAGAAACAGATACTGTACTAGACCAAAGCTGCTGAATTCCAAACGGCCCAACAGGCGGTATATATTGGCAACCATACGCAGGGAACCCGTAAAAAGAGCCAGTGCATGCGCTGCTGCCCGCGCATGCTGGGTCGTAGCAATCTATAAGGCCGTTGCCATCATCGTCTATGCCATTGCCGCATATTTCTTGCGCGTGGGCGCAATAGTAAATAGCGGTACATAACAGCAAAGTAAAGAGGTGGCGCATCTCTCAAATATATTAAATATCGCCGTAGTTTACATCCCTTACATGGGTAGGTTTCAGTGCGGTAATTTGGTACTTACTAGGTAGGACAGTGTAGCGCAACTACCAGTCAAAAATCCTCCCCAAATAATATCGATAATGGTAATGCTTAAAGGCCACTAGGCTATGATAGCCATATTGGTAAGGTCGTAAGTAGCATAGCATAATATGCCTAGCAGCACTCCATTCATAATGGCTGTGCTAAGGCTGTGCGCCTGTATGGCAGGTGCCACAGCAAAATATATAATGCCGCCTATGTATATAAGGTAGAAGATGATAGCCGCTGCCCAGTTTACCTTATCGCTCAATATAAAGCCCAGTTTTTCGCGGTATAAGTTCTTGGCTATTACGCCTATCCATAAAATATCTATAGCAAAAAATATGGCCACTGTAATGGCATAAAGTATAAGGTAACGTAGCATGCTAGGTAGTTTTAATCATTAACACTTCTATC
>JAFDYM010000395.1 GCA_018267435.1 Bacteroidota bacterium
ATAGTGTAGCCAACCCTGATACGCTGAACATGTACCTATATATATATGTAGGCGAAAAGTTTGAGCGAGTGGTGCTGCAGAACGGCAACATAGATGAAGGCACACTGGCAAGTGCTGGTGTGCGCAACAGCCTAAACCGCGATAGGCCGCTTGATATAAATACCGTAAGCAACATACGCGAGAAGATATTGAAGCAGTGCGAGAACAACGGCTACCCATTTGCCACAGTGTGGCTCGATAGCTTTGCGCGGCACAACAATAACTACGTAGCTAAAATATACTTACAGAAGAACGACCTGATACGCATTGATACCATCCGCATACTCGGCCAAACAAAAGTAAAGCGTGCCTTTTTGAAAAATTACTTAGGCATAAAAACAGGAAGGGTATATAACGAGGCCAATGTAAAGAACATAAGTAACCGCTTAAAGCAGTTGCAATTTGCCGAGCCAATACAACCACATACTGTTGAATTTCAAAATGGCAAGGCTGGTATCAATGTATTTTTGAAAGATAGAAAGGCAAGCCTGTTCAACTTGTTGATAGGCTTGCTGCCCGGCAGTAGCGGCAAAAAGGTATTGATAACAGGCGATGCCAAAATACATTTGTTCAGCCCCTTTGGCATGGGCGAAGAGTTATACCTAGCATGGCAGAGTCTTCAGCCTAAAACGCAGCAGTTGAATGTGCGTGTATCATATCCTTACTTAGTGGGCTTGCCATTGGGCTTAAGTGCACGTTTTGAATTGTATAAGCGCGACACCAGTTATATTGATCTTGATGGTGACTATGGTATTCAATACCAAATAATAGGCAGCAACTATTTAAAGGCATCGCTACGCAATAAGAATACCATTATATTAAATGTGGATACGGCATACATACGCAACACGCGCAGGCTACCGCAAAACTTGGATGTGGTAAGCAATGAGTTTGCATTGGAGTATTACTTGCAGAACTTAGACTACCGCTTCAACCCAACTAGCGGCTATGTACTTACCGTAGGCGGCTCGGCTGGGGTGAAGAAGATACGTAAGAACAATGCCATTACTACCCTTTTCGATGAACAAACGGATACCACCTTTGCACTATTGTATGATACAGTTAGGTTGAAGAGCTTTCAGTTTAGATTTAACCTTTCCATTGAAAAGTATTGGCGCCTAGCAGCAAGGCATACTATTAAAACCAATGCAAGCGGTGGCTATTTCTTTAGCCGCAATATATTCGATAACGAGAAGTACAGATTGGGCGGAGTTAACTCGTTGCGCGGCTTCGATGATCAAAGTATTTTTACCCCTTACTATGCCATGGGCAATGTTGAGTATAGATTTTTGATTTCGAAAAACTCTTACTTTAGTGCGTTCTTCAATGCGGCGATGGTGGAAGATACAAGGCCAGGTAAGTTGTTCGATTTTCCTTATGGCTTTGGTGCCGGCGCAGCAGTTGAAACAAAGGCGGGCATATTTGGTATTACCTATGCTATGGGTACACAGCTAGGCAATAAGTTGAATGGCAAGTCGAGCAAAATACATTTTGGTTACGTAAACTATTTTTAGTTGAGCAGGTTAGCAGTTGTGTTTCTTTTATGGTTGATGATGGTTTGCTTTAGTGCACACGCACAAGTAGATACACTTACTATGCCCGATAGCTTAAGCCTTGCACTTGATAGCCTAAAGCCTATACCAACTTACGATAGCCTTGCTGTAATTAAGAACACTGCACTTGCTAAGCATACTTCTATACTACAAGATACTGCGCAGAAGGTATATAGCATAGATGTGCAACAAGCTGCACCACATAAAAGCAACACAGTAGTATTCTTCGTGCTAGTGCTGTTGCTTATTATACTTACCTATATAAAAGTTGCTTTCGGTAAAGACCTAGAAGACATGCTACAGTCGTTTGCTAATCGCAACACGGCACAACAAGTATTGCGTACACAAAGCGATGAGTTAAGCTTTAGTGCATTGCTGTTGCACTTCAACTTCATTATAGTTGTAAGCTTGTACTTGCGTTTCTTTTTAGTCAAGTACTATCATGTTACATCGCTTGAAAGCCTATACTCTATACTTTTCTTAATTTTTTTATTCACATTTTTTTACCTCGCCAAGCTATTGGTTGTAAAGCTTATTGGTGTTGTGTTTGAGCTAAACACAGTATGCGATGAATATATTTTTAATTTTACAACTATATGCAAAACACTTGGTCTCTCTCTTATACCTGCACTTTTTATTTTCTATACAGCACCTAAAAAGTTTTTCGATGTAGTATTCATTGCATCGCTTGTTGTTGTTGCAGCGTTCATCATCATGTTTGTATACCGAGGGTTATCCACAGGGTATAAGTTAATGTACAGGAGCGTGTATCATTTTTTTATCTACGTTTGTGTAGTAGAAATATCACCCATATTTCTGCTATTAAAATTGTTAACTAAAACAGTTGTTTAATCATGGCAACAAAAAAGAAAGCTGCAGCTAAAAAGCCTGCAGCAAAAAAGCCAGCTGCTAAGAAAGCAGTTGCTAAGAAACCAGCTGCTAAAAAAGCAGTAGCTAAAAAAGCAGCAGCTCCTAAAAAAGCTGTAGCTAAAAAAGCAGCGGTTAAAAAAGCAGCAGCTCCTAAAAAAGCAGCAGCTAAAAAAGCAGCAGCTCCTAAAAAGGCAGCAGCTAAGAAAGTAGCGGCAAAAAAAAAGTAGTTAGTAATAACTCTTTTCAAAAGCCTGCTGTCATAAAGGGCAGCAAAACATCCAACAGTAGCAACACTCATAGCAACAAGGCTGATGCGACATCACCTGATAAGAGTGTTGCTTCTTTCGTTTCTAAACCTACCAAACCACAGGTCATCATTCCTCAACGCCATGATAAGAATTATGAAGAAGTGGTTTCTTCCGAACCCAAAACCAAGGTTAAGAATATACTTGTAGCGCAAAGCGCACCCGAGGGGCCTAAGTCTCCTTACTTCGATCTTGAAGCTAAATACAAAGTAAAGTTCACGTTTGTTCCTTTTATAAAAGTAGACGGAGTGCCTGGTAAAGACTTCCGTAAACAACGCCTAACCTTAAACGACTTCAGCGGTATCATATTCACCAGCCGCAATTCTATCGACCACTTCTTCCGCATATGCGAAGAGCTACGCGTAAAGATGAGCCAAGAAACTAAGTTCTTCTGTACATCTGAAGCTATAGCATTGTACTTGCAAAAGTATACGCAGTACCGTAAGCGTAAAGTTTTCTTTGGCGATATGAACAACAACAAAGAGCTACGTATGCTACTAATGAAGCATAAAGATGCTACACGCTTTTTATACATATGCGCCGAAGTAGGTAAAGATGAAATACCTGCGTTTATGGAAGCCAATGGCTTTAACTACGATGAAGGAGTAATGTACCGCCCTGTACCTAATGCCGACTTGAAGAAGATAGACATGAACAAGTATGAGATGATTGTAATGTTCAGCCCTACGGCCATTACTTCGCTATATCATAACTACCCTAACTATAAGCAAGGTACAGTTAAGTTGGCAGCCTACGGCAAAACCACTGCCGATGCTATACTTGATAAAAACCTTAAACTACACGTAATGGCACCTCTGCCTTCGGCACCTACCATTACATCTGCGCTTGACCAATACTTTAAAGAAGCGAAGTAGTACTTTACTTCTTTTTGCTTTGTATTATAAACAGCAATGCCGCATACCTTGTGAAAGGAGCGGCATTGCTGTTTTATTTCTATGCTATGTAAAATAATACTACCTAAAGTAGGATAGGTCTTGTTTGTCGTTTGGCGTAGTAGGTTCGTCCTCTTCGTACACTACTACCACTTTATCAATACGCCTGCGCAAATACAAATACAACATAAGCTCGGCAAGCAGTGTAAACGGCGCAAGCCACATAACATGTTCTGCTATATTCTGAGGGCTCATATAATCGGGCCCGAACAACAATGCCACCACTACGCCTAGCAAAAACATAATGCTTATAAAGCCCACAACGTATTGCAATACATAACGCCTAGCGTCCAGTCCTTTTTCAAATGCCTGCTTGTGCAAAAAGTAGCAACATACAAATGCTATCACTATATCCATAACTACAAATCGTTTAACTCTTGTTGAAGTTTCTTCGGCATACCTTTCACCACCTGCTCATAACTATGGTCCAATAGCCATATCAATTCCTTGCGTGGTATGCTGCCTCCTTCAAAGATAACTGTATTCCAGTGCTTTTTGTTCATGTGGTAGCCAGGTATTATATCGGCATGCTTATCGCGGTATTCGCCCACAAGTTCAGGATCCATCTTCAAGTTGCACTTAAAGGGCTGATTGCTAAGGCCTGTGAGCAAAAATATTTTGCCCAGCACCTTAAATACAAGCGTATCGCTATCGAAAGGAAATTCTTCCGTTACACATTTTTTAGCAAGGCAATAGTCGCGAACCTCTTCAATGTTCATATTTCTACTTGCCTTTGTTCATTATCTTTTCGCTAAACACCGAAAAGTCGCGCACTTGCTTTTCAAGAAAAGCTTTTCTATCGGCAGGTAAGTTCAATGCTTCTATCGGGTTAAAGTTATGCTCAACAAATTCGAATGTTGGCTCGCTGCCACCCGTAGCTACTGGTGCATACATCCACTTACCTGCACGCAATACAAAGCGCTTATCGCCATGTATAAATGCAGTTTGGTTGTACTTATACTTATCTAATGTAAGGCCCTCGTTATCGTACCAATAGCTTTGTAGCATAGGTAGGTTGTTCTCGGTCTCGGTCATTATTGTACCCCCTTCGTTATCTAAGCCTGCAGCCTTTAGTATATCGTTTTGTATGTAGCGCGATGTAACGTTGTGTGTACGCGTTTCGCCCTTAGGGTTCTCGTGGTCAAGCCAAATAATAGGCACCTTATTACCACCATCGGTTACATTGCTAAAGTGGTACTGCCAGCCTTGGTCGCCAAAGTTATCGCCGTGGTCGCTACAGAACACTACTAGGTTATCGGTGTTCTCGTGCATCTCTTTACAAAATGCATCTATGTCATCGCGTATCAGCTTCCATGCAAGTTGCTGCTTGGTACGCAATATGTTCAAGTCGGCTTGTGTTAGCCTTTCCTTGTTGTCTTTCAAAAAGCTTTGCGATAAGTAGTAGAACAAAACCTTCCACTCATGTATCTTATTGAAAAGCCCCTTGCTTAGTAAGCTAAAAGTATCGGCAATATGGTAAGGGTAGTGCGTCTCCATTAGGTTAATGAACATGAACACGCCTTGGCCTTTTGCATTGTTCTCTGCTATTAGGTCCTTCGCCTTTTTAAATGAGTCGTTGCAAGTTTTCTGTGCCCAAATGATACCCTGCCTCAAATCCTCGCTGATGGTATCGAACACCATATCGCGTGGTTTAAGCAACATGCGGCGTATGCGCGGCCTGTTAAGCGATAGCACAAAATTCAAAAGCGCCGGGTGGCGGCTTTCAGATATATGCCAGGTTTTATATACCTCATCAAAACCTTTACATACATTGAATATATCAGTAGTAACCACGTTGGCACTTACTTGTATGCTTTTATAACCTGCTGTACGCAGCTTTTCTGGCAACGATGGTATTTCATCTTTCAGCCAACGGCTTTGCGATGTAGCACCGTGCTGGTGCGGCAGCATGCCTGTAAACAAGCTTGATGTGCCTGGCAAGGTCCAACAACCAGATGAACGTGCATTGGTAAATTGAATTCCGTTTTGTTCTAGGTATGGAACACCTGGTGTTCCTTCTGTGTAAACCGAATCTTGCCTTAAGCTATCGGCTACTATTAATATGATGTTCTTAGGCTTCGCCACTATAATCTACTTTGTTAATAGAGAAGTGCGAAGGTAAGCATTTTTCGTTCTTGCTATTATTGAGAAACGACAGCACTGCCAGCGAAATTCTCGCTAACCTGCCATAGCTGTTTACGCAAATCTGCATTGTACGCATCCTTGTTCGGCTCTACTGCTTTACACTTATCAAAGTACTTGCCGCTTACGCCTTTTACCTCTGGCGATGAAGCCAAATACACCGATGTCTTTGCACCGTTCTGCACGCTTATACCACCTAGCATGGTACCTAAACTCCAAAAGAAACTCGAGTACCAATTTGTCTTCTTGTTACCTATCTCGGTTTTAACAAAGCCTGGGTGCAAACAGTTAACGGTTACCTGTGTGCCCTTCAACCTTTCAGCCAATTCATAAGTAAACAACACATTGGCCAGCTTGCTTTGCGCATAGGCTTTCATTATAAAATAGCCTTTCTCTTTTGTAAAAGATTCAAAGTCCATCTTACCTTGATAATGCGAGCCCGATGCTACATTTACGATACGCGCATAGTCCGACTTTTTAACCAAAGGCAACAACTCGTTGGTAAGAATGAAATAGGCAAAGTGGTTAGTAGCTATCGTCTTCTCTAAGCCATCTTCAGTTAACTGAAACTCGGGCACTACACAGCCAGCGTTATTTATAAGTACATCAAGCTTGGTATAGTTGCGGGTAATATTCTGCGCCAAGTTCCTTACCGATTTTTGCGATGAGAAATCTGCTATATAATACTTTACGTTTGCGCTTGGCGTTTGTGCCTTTATGGTAGCTACGGCTTCTTTTAGTTTGTCTTCGCTGCGTGCTACCAATACCAGTTGCGCACCCTGTGCTGCCAACTGTTTTGCAGTTTCTAAACCTATGCCGCTACTAGCGCCGGTTATAAGTACTATTCTATCTTTCATGTGGGTATATATATGCGTGTATGCTGGCGTATTTGCCAACCATTAAACTTACAGATATTTCTTTACAAAGCTGTACAAGTTAAAGCCAGGCTCGCTGGCAGCCTTGCCTAGCTCAGCACGCAAGGCGTTTTTATCGAAGCCCTTCATCTTGCTTTTGGCTATAATGCGCAATGCCTTCTCGGTCATCAATATCTGTTTGCGCTCGTTGCTCTTAGCACTTTGTTGTAGCGCTACTATGGCTTCTATTACTTCTTTTACACCACGGCTTTCCACCGCTACAGTCTTCAACACAGCTATATCTTCCTTACCATTTATATGCAGTTGATGCTCTAGCGAATTTACTAATGCATCAGCATCTGCACGGTCAGCTTTATTTATAACGAATAGGTCGGCTATCTCCATCAAACCCGCCTTCATAGCCTGTACCGAATCGCCTGCTTCGGGCACTAGTACCACTACAGTAGTATCGGCTAAGCCTGCTATCTCTACTTCGCTTTGGCCCACACCTACAGTTTCTATAAATATATAGTCGAAGGCATAGGCGCGCATTACTTCTACCACCTCTATAATCTTATCGCTAAGCCCACCGAGCGAGCCACGTGTAGCTACCGAGCGGATGAATAGATTAGGGTTGTTGAAGTGCGAGGTCAACCTCAACCTATCGCCTAGCAAAGCACCTAAGTTGAAGGGCGAAGAAGGATCTACCAACACCAAACCTATTTTCTTGCCCTCGCCCAATAAAAGGCCCACCACCGCGTTTAGCAATGTGCTTTTGCCGGCACCCGGAGGGCCCGTAAAGCCTATAACGGGTATATGGTTTTGCTGCAACTGCTGTAGCGTTTGCTCAAAGCCATCGGCCTCATTTTCCACCAACGAAATGGTGCGGGCAAGCGTTTTAAAATCGGCAATAGCGTTTTTGTTCGACAAGTGTTTTTATGTTTATGGTTTAAAAGTAAAATCCTTTTTTGAAAATAGAGTGAACAACCTGCTTAACATAGCATACCTAAAGCAAAACAACCGTTGGCAATGGCTAGTGGTGGCAAGCTGCGTGTGCCTGTTTATAGGCTTGGCTTGCGCACGTGCCTTGGCAAGCATAGGTATGATAGCGCTGTTAGTAACGCCTTTTATTTTCAATAATCCTGTTGAAGTTGTAAAGAAATATCTATCGCGAAAGGAGCTATGGGTGCTGGCACTTTACTTCCTTATCGTAGTTGCATCGGGCCTGTATAGCGATGATAAAAAAGAGTGGATGAACTGGGTGCGCATCAAGCTACCTTACATTGCATTGCCATTAGCATTTGCAGGTATAAGTAGGTTAGATGCTAAGAAGTTTACCATCGTGCTTTATGGCTTCATCATCACCTTCTTTGCAGTTACGGTATTCATATTGGTGCGCTATGCGCTTAACTACGAAGAGGTAACCTTATCGTACCAACGTGGTGCTACCATAGCTATACCATATAGCCATATTCGCTATACTATTATGTTGGCGTTTTCGTTTTTCTGCGCGCTGTATTTGGTGCATAAAAACTATTTCATTGTAACACCCGCTGAGAAATGGATTCAGTTGTTCTTTGCTGCATTTGCTTTCATAGCCTTGCACATAATATCGGTACGCAGCGGCTTGTTGGCATTGTATGTGGGTATAGTAGTATTGGCACTTTACTTGGCGTTCTTCCATAAAAAATATATGCTTGGCCTAGGCATGATAGCCGCCATAATAGCCATGCCTTACATAGCCTATAAGTACGTGCCTAG
>JAFDYM010000396.1 GCA_018267435.1 Bacteroidota bacterium
GGTATCGGTAATAGATACATCGATACTTACCGATGTAAATGGATGCGATAGTACTATTATTACTAACCTTACAGTTAACCCTACCTATACAGTCGATGTATATGACACTATATGTAGTAATGCCAGCTATACACTACCTGGCGGCAACAGCGTAAGTACTACTGTGGTATACACCGATACATTGAATACAGTAAACGGCTGCGATAGTATAATTGTAACTTACCTTACAGTTAACCCCACTTCGGCCACTACAGTGCTTGATACTATTTGCAACGGCAGTACATATACCTTGCCTAATGGCAGCACTGCCAATGCTACGGGCAGCTATCCTGTTACACTTACTAACCGATACGGCTGCGATAGTGTAGTAACTACCACCCTTACCGTAATACAGTTAGTGCTAAACACGCCGCATACCAATGTACTATGCAATGGTGGTAGTACGGGCAGTATAAATGCCAGTGCAAGCGCAGGTGTATATCCATACAACTATACGTTAAGCAACGGTGGCACTAACAATACTGGTACTTTTACCAATTTAACAGCCAACACCTATACCGTTACTGCTACCGATGGTTTTGGCTGTACGGTTAGCAATACGGTTATAGTAACTGAACCTGCGCTTCTTACTTCTACCACTAGCATGGTTAACCTTAGTTGCTACCAAAGCGGCGATGGTTCTTTTAGCATAACACCTACAGGTGGTACGCCAAGCTACACATTCAGCACAAGCCAAGGCACAAACAATAGCGGCACCTTTAGCAGTTTAATAGCCGATGACTACACATATACTGTAACCGATGCGAATGGCTGTACCGATACGGGCACTATAACTATAAGCGAGCCGAATGAAATAATATTGACCGTGCTACCCGACTCGGCTATTGCCAACCTAGGCGAAGGCGTGCAACTATTGGCTACAACTAATTACGATCCTATAGCTGTGTATAATTGGGCGCCGGCACTGGGGCTTAACTGCACAAGTTGTGCCAACCCTACAGCAGTAATAAACAGTTCGTTTACTTATACTGTAAATGTAGCCGTAGATATAAATGGCAATACTTGTACCACGAGCCAACTAGTGCCTGTAACCATAATACCTAACTACGACCTGTTTATACCTAATGCCTTTACGCCCGATAACAATGGAGCAAATGATTTCTTTGAATTTTACGGCAACAAGAAGGGCATTCAGTATTTAGAGGTGATGATTTTTAACCGGATAGGCGAAAAAGTTTTTGAAAGCAACGATATAGACTTTAAATGGGATGGCACCTACAAAGGGGTGCTACAACAACCAGGCGTATATGTTTACACCATCAACACGGTGTTTATAGATGGTGAAAGAAAAGAGATATACAAGGGTGGAGTAACGTTAATAAGATAACAACAATTAGGGGCGCCGATGAGGGCGCCTCTTTTGTTATATAGAACATAACTATGAAGTAAATGCAGTACATTTGCTATACCTTTTGCTATGAAAAAACACCTACTACTTCTTCTTGCCATCTCAGTATCTATATTTACCCAAGCACAAGTTGATAGCTTGTTTTGGTTTGCAGCCCCCGAAGTATCTACCCATGATTCCAACTTCGATAAGCCGATATACCTGCGCATTATTACCTATAACCAAGCAGCACAGGTTACCATATCGCAGCCGGCAGGTACTATGCCTACACAAACGGTAAACATACCCGCCAATACGGTGCAAACCGTAAACCTTACGGCTTGGGTAGATATAATAGAAAACAAGCCAGCCAATACCACATTGAACTTCGGCTTGCGCATACAGTCAACAGCATTGATAACTACCTACTATGAAGTAGCCAGCGAGCAATGCCAGTGCAACCCCGAAATATTTGTATTGAAAGGACAAAATGCAATTGGTACCGATTTCTATATTCCATCTCAAAATTATTTGCAAAACAACCCTGTGTATTCACCACAGCCATTTTCCTCTTTCGATATAGTTGCTACGCAAAACAATACCACCATAACTATTACACCTAGCAATGCCTTAGTGGGGCATGCCGCAGGTACGCCATTCAACATAACGCTGAACGAAGGGCAAACATATTCTGCTACTGCTGCTAGCTACTTGGCGGCACAGCACCTACAGGGGTCGCGCGTGGTGGCAGATAAACCTATAGCCATAACCGTAAAAGATGATTTGCTGAACGGCGGCCCTTACGGTAGCTGCTCAGATCTAGGTGGCGACCAAATAGTACCTACTGATGTATTAGGTACCGACTACATAGCCATGAATGGCTTTTTGAATGCACCAGGCGACCAAGTATTTATTACTGCTACGCAGAACGCAACAAGTATATCGCAAAACGGCAGCGTAGTTACCACTATCAATGCTGGCCAAACTTATCAGCTAGCTGTAGGAGGACCTTCTACCTATATTCAAACTTCGGCACCTGCCTATGTATGGCAGCTAAGCGGTATAGGCTGCGAAATAGGTCTTGACATACTTCCTTCGATTGTATGCACAGGCAGTTTTTCGGTAGCACTAAACAGAACAACGAATGAGCTATTGTATGTAAACCTATTGGTACGCAACGGTGGCCAAGGTTCGTTTCAAGTAAATGGTGTAGGCACTGTAATAACAGCAGGCATGTTTAGTGTAGTGCCAGGCACAGGCGGCCAATGGTATTCGGCACAGGTATCGTTACCTGCCGCGCAATACCCTATCGGCACACCTATTTTTATAACTAATAGCACTAGTCTGTTCCATGCAGGTATACTACACGGTAGCGGTGGCAGTGGTACGCGCTTTGGCTACTTCAGCAATTTTGCCAAGTTCGAAGCAAAAGCTGTGGCCTTGGCTAACGATGTTTGTATAGGCGATACCATCCACCTTCTTGCCGATACTATTCCACTAGCTACTTATAGCTGGGCTGGCCCTAACAGCTTCGCTTCTATCCAACAAAACACACAACTAAACAATGCGCAGGCAGTTGCTACAGGCAATTACATTGTTACAGCATCGGTACTGGGTTGCATAAGCATACCCGATACTGTATTTGTAACCGTGCATGATATAGATACTGTAACGGTACCCGTAAGCATTTGCGCCAATAGTAGTTATACCTTGCCCGATGGAAACATAGCTAGCACCACAGGTACTTACGTAAGCCACTTACAATCGCAATACGGGTGCGATAGTGTAATAATAACCAACTTGAACGTAGCCAATGCTGCCATTGCTACTAGCAACGATACTGCTATATGCCAAGGTCAATCGGTACAATTAAACACCACAGGAGGACTAAACTATACTTGGAGCCCAGCTACTGGCTTAAGCAATACAAACACAGCTAACCCTGTAGCAAGTCCACCAGCCAGTACTACATACGTTGTTACATCGCAGGTACAAACCAGTAACAGTGTAATTGTAAACGGCGATTTTAGTGCAGGCAATACAGGTTTTAGTTCAAGCTATGGCTATACTGCCAACAATACCACCGAAGGGCAATATTATGTAGGTACAAATGCAGCTGCATGGAACGGTGGTATGGCAAGCTGCGGCGACCATACTAGTGGCGCGGGCAACATGCTAATGGTAAATGGAGCTACTACACCTAACGTGAGTATATATTGCCAAACAGTAAACGTAACACCCAATACAGATTATGCATTCAGCACTTGGCTGATGACCTTAACCAGCGGCAACCCAGCTGCGCTTCAGTTCTCGATAAACGGCAGCTTGTTAGGCAACATATTTACAGCCAACAATAACACGTGTATATGGGAACAGTTCTACACTACCTGGAACAGTGGTGCAAATACTACTGCAACTATATGCATAGTAAACCAAAACACTATTGCTAGCGCTAATGATTTTGCACTAGATGATATAAGCTTTAGCCTAGTATGTACCGCTACTGATACTGTACGTATAACCGTTAACACTCCGGTTACTAATATTATCGACACAAGTATATGTCAAGGTAACACCTACACATTCCCACAGGACAATACATCTAGTGTAACTACTAACGATACTGCTGTGCTTGTTACATCTAGTGGCTGCGATAGTACCGTTATCACGCGCCTTACTGTTTCACCGTCGCCAAGCACAACCGTTAATGCCAGCATATGCAGTGGCAGCATTTACACCCTGCCAAGTGGAAACAGCACTAGTACTTCAGGCACTTATACCGATACCCTCTCTACAACAATCGGCTGCGATAGCATAGTTACTACCAACCTTACTGTGCTACCAACTTCGGCCACTATAGTTAACGATACTATTTGCCAAGGCACAACGTACACCTTGCCTAGCGGCACTACCACTACAACCGCCGGTACCTATACCGATACACTTACAGCAGCCAATGGCTGCGATAGCGTAATAAATACCAATCTTATGGTACGCCCTGTAGCCAATACTACTATAATTGATTCTATTTGCGCCGGCGCTATCTATACGCTACCTAATGGCACTACTACAAGCACTGGCGGCACCTATACTTCTACACTACAAAACATGTATGGCTGCGATAGTGTAATAACGGTGCAGCTAAGTATAATCGACATTCAACTTACGGCATTAGTAACCGATGTGCAATGTAATGGAGATGCTAATGGCGCTATAAATGCAATTGCCACTAATGGACTGAGCCCGTACACGTATACTATAAATACAGGTACTACTAATAGCAATGGGCTGTTTAGCCCGCTGGCTGCTGCCAGCTATGTTCTAGTTGTTACCGATAGCTATGGCTGTATGGATACCATAGGCGCTACGGTTAATGAGCCAGCAATACTAACATCGCAATATACAACTACCAACATACTATGCTACGGGCAAGGCAATGGAAGCGCTAGTATAACTGCTGTTGGTGGCACCATGCCATACACATATTCATTGAATGGGCAAAGCAACAATAGTGGCTTGTACGATAGCTTGCAAGGTGGCAATTATAGCTATACCGTAACCGATGCTAATAGCTGTATAGATACAGGCAGCTTAGCTATAACTGAGCCTAACGAAGTAGCAATAACCGTAGCCCCGGATTCGGCTGTAATAAACCTAAGCGATGACCTGCAACTATCAGCTACTAGCAACTATGACCCTATGGCCCAATATACATGGAGCCCTAGTATAGGATTAAGCTGTACTAATTGCCCTAACCCAATGGTAAGCTCGCTAGTAAGCATGCAGTATGTAGTGCATGTAAGCGTAGATATAAATGGCAATACCTGTACTGCTAGCAATAAAGTAAACGTAACAGTAATACCGAACTACGATGTGTATATACCGAATGCTTTTACCCCCGATGGCAATGGTGTAAACGATGTATTTGAAATGTTTGGCAACAAAAAAGCATTACAGTATTTAGATGTAAAAATATTCAACCGTATTGGAGAGAAAGTATATGAAAGCAACGATATAGACTTTAAATGGGATGGTACCTATAAAGGAGTACTACAGCAACCAGGCGTATATGTTTACACCATCAACACGGTGTTTATAGATGGTGAAAGAAAGGAGATATACAAGGGAGGTATAACCTTGATAAGATAAGCATAACAAATACTAAACAAGAAAGCCGTTCCATTAGCAGGAACGGCTTGCCTGTTTTTACTTCAATGCTAAGGGCCAGTATATTTGTACACCGAAGTAAATAACAATCATAAGTATTAAGGTAAGCGGCCCGCCTACTTTTACAAAGTCGAAAAACTTGTACTTGCCAGGGCCATACACCATTATGCACGATGGCTCGAAAGGAGTAGCCAATGATACCGATGCCGATAGCATAATAGCCATAGCAAAAGTAACAGGATTAACATTGAACAAATTGGCCGACTGTAAGGCTATAGGCAATACTACCAATGCTGCCGCTGCATTGCTCATGGGCTGCGTAAGCAATACCGTTAAAAGCATAAAGCCAATCAACACGCCGCGTGGCCCAAGTGGCTGGCATACATCTACAATAAATGATGCCAAAAATGTATCGGCACCAGAGTTTACCATGGCTATGCCAAAGGCACTCATACCACCTATAAGTATAAGCAAGCGCCAATCTATACTGTCGTACACCTTGTCGGCATCAACTATTTTAAGCACTACTGTAAGTATAGCTACTACTAAAAAGGCTACCGAAAGCGTCACCAGTTCAAATGAACTAAGTATAACAGCCAGTATAAAAAGCCCTATGGTGATATACCCCTTGCGCAAACGATGAGGGTTTTGCGTATGTTCATCCAGCACTATCAAGTTATGATTGTCGTGAAAATCTTTAAAGTTATCGGGCGAAGCTTGTACTACTAGCAAGTCGCCCACCTGTAATGTTACGGCACCTATTTTTTGCGTAATGGTTTCGCCGCTACGGCTTATGGCTACTACTACCATACCATAGCGCTGCCTAAAGCCTACCGACTTAACACTGCTGCCTTTAAGTTTACTATTGGCAGGTATTACCACTTCAAACAGTTTCTGCCCTCTTGTTTCGGCACTATCATCCTGTAGCGTATCGGCTACTATATCAATACCATTTTTTTCGCGTACTGTAAGTAAGTCTTTAATGTTACCGTTTACCAATACAATATCATCTTTGGCAAACACCCTTTCTTCCAAGTAGTATAGTTTGCGCTTATTGCGTATTACTGATATAACCGTAAAGCCCAATTTATTTAAGTCGGACTCGGTAGCATGTTGCCCTATAAGTGGCGAGTCTTCCTTAATTTTTATCTCGCTCATATACTCGCGCACGTTATAATATTCGCTTAGGTCTTGCTCCTTTCTTTCTGGTGTAAGCCATCTACCTATAGTCATCATATACACAAAAGTTATTGCAGCTAGTATTAAGCCTATCAAGGTAAAATCGAACATGCCTAGGGTAATAACATTGTTCTTAGATAAGTAGGCACCTACAGCTACATTGGTGCTGGTACCTATCAATGTACAAGTACCCCCTACAATAGAAGCAAATGCTAAGGGCATCAAAATTTTAGATGCGGGAATACTCGATTTTTTTGAAAGAGACATAACTGGCGGTATAAGCAATGCCGTTACCGTAGTATTATTCATAAATGCAGAAAGAAAACTAGTGAATGGGAAAACCCATACCATAAGCCCCGTAATACGCGCCGGTGCAGTTTGGCTAATACGTGCCGATAACTGATCTAATACACCCGATTCCTCGATTGCTTTGGTAACAATGAATATGGAGGCAAGGATGATTAAAAACTCGTTTCCGAAAGAAGAAAATGCCTCGGAAGGGCTAAGCACGCCAGTACTGATAAGCGCCACCAATAATATCAAAGTAACTACATCTACCGAAAGTTTTTCGGTAATGAATAAAACAATGGCAAAAACCAGTAGGCCAAGCGTTATAGCTATTTCCATAAGGTGCTGTGTATCATACCCTACTTAAAAAAAGCATACCACTATGTGATTACCATTAAAATATCCGAATTTTTAAAGAAATAAGACAGCGGTATATGCAACATTTATACGTTTAACAGCATCTATAAGTGATTAATTTAGTTATACTGCTATTTTTGCGCGACTTAAAAAATAACCCCGATGAGGAAGTTTTCCTTTTTATTGATTTTAAACCTTTTATGTATTGCAGCGGTATGGGCACAAACGCCCCAAGGCTGCAATATACAAGCTATACGCACAGCATTTACCAATGCAGGTTATACCGAGTTACCGGTTCCTAACCAAACATGCAGCATGTACTTTATCAATCCTACCTCGCAATCAAGCACTGCAGCAGAGGCGGCAGCACAACAGTTTGGCGCGCATACAGTATCTTACCAAACCGCACAGGAAAACCAGGATGTAACTACGGCTTTATACAGCTCTGCCTACAGCCCAGCCAACTATACATTTTGGATAGGCTTTAGCGATGCTGCTACTGAAGGTACTTTTGTGTGGCTAGATGGCGCACCAGTAAACTATACCAACTGGGCACCTAACGAGCCCAACAACCAAATACCAAATTGCTGTAACATACCTTTGTTTGGCTGCCAAAACAGCGATATACGCTGTTCGCAGGGCGAAGACTGCGTACAAATGTATGGAGATGGGACTTGGAACGACCTTGGCTGCGATGTAAACAGTATTTCGGTAATAGAAGTAAACCTTTGCCCAGTGCTTACTGCCACGGTAGATACTACGATATGCAACAACGTATCGGTTTCATTAAGCGTAAATACCATACTTGGCTCTACCCCATATACCTATAGCTGGAACAACGGCGCAGGTACTAGCCAAACCTATAGCGTAACGCCGCCTACTGGTACCACTACTGCATATCCAGTGCGCGTAACTGATCGCTGGGGCTGCTATGCCGATGAGGGGGTAAATGTAACTGCGCAAAACTGCGGTAGCACGCCTACACCTGCGGGCTGCGATATACCAGCTATACGTGCTGCACTTACAGGCGCAGGCTATGTAGAACTGGCTGTACAAAACCAGTCGTGCAGTATGTATTTTGTAAACCCAAACAACTTATCATCAACTGCCGCAGAGGCTGCGGCGCAACAGTTTGGCGCACACATGGTATCGTTTCAGGATGCACAAGAAAACCAAGATGTAGTAAATGCCTTGAATGCTAGCCCATACCCGCTTTCTAGCAATTCAGTATGGATAGGTTTTAGCGATGCTACTACCGAAGGTACTTTTATATGGCTAGACGGCGCACCAGTTACCTATACCAACTGGGCGGGCGGCGAACCTAACAATAACATACCAGGTTGCTGTGGAACGCCAGGTTGGCTAGGTGGCTGCCCTAACGACATTCGCTGCTCGCAAGGCGAAGACTGTGTACAATTGTATGCAAATGGACAGTGGAACGACCTAGGCTGCGACGGCACTGGTAACCCTGCCCGCTCAGTTATTGAAATAAACCTATGCCCAATACAAACCACTACAAATGATACAACAGTTTGTGGCGGCAACACCATTAACCTTACAGCCTCTACCATATTAGGCTCTACGCCTTATACTTACAACTGGCAGCCAGGCAACTCAAATGCCAACCCATACCAAGTTACACCTAGTACTAGCACCAACTACGCCGTAAGGGTAACCGACCGTTGGGGCTGCTTTACCGAAGATACAGTGCGCGTAACCATACAAGGTGGTGCTGCGCAAAGCTTTACCGTAAGCCCTAACCCTGTATGCGCCAATGCACCTGTAACAGTTACTTACACTAGTACATCGCCCGCCAATGCCACTTACACTTGGGGTTGGGATGGTGGCACTGTGCTAAGCGGTAGCGGCCAAGGTCCATACCAAGTTGCTTTTGCTACAGCAGGCGCCAAAAACATTACGTTAGATGTGGTACACAATGGTTGTACATCGCCGCAAGTAGCGCAACCACTTACTGTAAATGCCAACCCTGTAGCCGATGCAGGAACCAATGCCACGGTATGTTCGGGCGGTACAGTGCAAATAGGCGCTGCCAACGTAGCTGGCTATACTTACCAATGGCAGCCTGCTACCAACCTATCATCGGGCACCGTTAGCAACCCTACTTTTAGCGCTACCAATACAACTGCTAGCCCTGTTACATACAACTATATATTAGGTGTTATGCAAAATGGCTGTTTCGATACTGCTAGCGTAAGCGTAACAGTAAGCCCTGCGGCGGCTACTACCATAAGCAGTGCAGGCGGTACAGCTATATGCCCAGGCCAAACATTCAACCTATATAGCAATACACCTTATGCTAACTATACTTGGAGCAACAGCGGTAGCACTACCGATACATTGGCTATAACACAGCCAGGCAGCTACACACTTAGCGCCACCGACGCTAACGGTTGCCAATATGTAAGTAATACATTAACCATAACGCAAAGCCCAGCCCTTAACGTTACATTGGTAGCATCGGGCAATGTAGCTTGTAATGGCGGTAACAATGGCTATATAAGTGTAAATGCTACTGGTGGACAAGCAGCTTATACATACTTATGGAACGATGCCGCAGCGCAAGACTCGGCTACGGCTACCAACCTTACGGCTGGTGCATACACGGTAACAGCTACCGATGCTGTAGGCTGCGTAGGTACATTAAACCATACCATAACAGAACCTACACAACTAACGGTTAGCTTGCTTACAAGCACTAATGCTAGTTGCTTTGGCGAAAGCGATGGCAGCATAAAAGTAGCAGCCAGTGGTGGCTCGGGTACTTACACGTATACATGGAGCAATAGTGCCAATGGCGCTACAGTAAGCAATATACCTGCGGGTAGCTACACGGTAATCGCTACCGATGGCAACAACTGTACTGCTACGGGCACCTACACTATTACCTCGCCTGCCGAACTGGTATTGAACATTGATACGGTGATAGATGCAAGCTGCTTTAGCTTTAGCGATGGTACCATTAGGCTAAGCGCTACTGGTGGCCAAAGCCCTTACAACTACACTTGGGGCACTGGCGATAATGGCAGCCAAGTAACTGGCCTAAGTGCCGATACCTACGATGTAACCCTAAGCGATGCCAACAACTGTAACATAGATACAGCTATAATAGTAGGCGAGCCTGCCGAGATAGTAATAGGTACGCCTACTGTAGCTCCTATTAAGTTTAATGATGAGGATACCATAAACATAAACGTACAACCTACTACTGGCAGCTATACTTACCAATGGAGCCCTGGCACTTACCTAAGCTGTACCGACTGTGCAAGCCCGCTGTTTACCGCCATACGCAATATGGAATATACGGTAACAGTAACCGATGCCTACGGCTGTACAGTAAGCGAACAGATAACGGTGAACGTAATAGCCGACAAGCCTGTGTTTATACCAAACATATTGCTACCTAAGGGTGCCGACCCACGCAACCAGATATTTACCTTATATGCCGAAGGTATGAACTACTACCAACTACAAGTGTTCAACCGCATAGGCGAGAAGGTGTTTGATAGCAGCAATAGCACACAAGGTTGGGATGGTATGTACAAAGGTAAATTAGCCCCTCCGGGTGTATATAGCTACGTAGCTATTGTTACATTCCTAGATGGTGAGAACCGCAAATACATAGGCACTGTAACCGTAGTGTACTAAGTCCAGCATCTATACAATAACAAAGCCCCCTTATCCGTTGTGATATGGGGGCTTTGTTATTTTTATTATTTTACATTCGAAAGAAGTAAATAGATGAAGCAGTTTATATGCCTTACTGTGATTACAAGTGTGCTAATTACAACCTACTTGCAAAGCTATTCCCAAACTAAAAGGCTGCCCGCCACAGGCTGTACCTATACCCACAGCCATTAGTAACACGCTGCTGCCCGATACTATAGTGCTGCAAACCCTGTACTACGAAAACGATAAATACCTTAACAAAATACGTATAGATAAGACCATAGAAGCACTGAAGCAGTACCCGCCCGATGCCGCGATAATAGTAACCGGCCATACCGATAAAGAAGGCAGCGAGCAACACAACTGGGAACTATCGGAGCTGCGCGCCAAGGCAATAGGCGAATACGTACAGCGCCAACTGCCCGATAGAAAGGTAAGCTATAAGGGCTATGGCTATAGTCGCCCTATTGAGCTTGTTAGCCCCTCGCCTATTAACCGCAGGGTAGAAATAAGTGTTATTGATTGACCTTTAAGTGTGGTGCTACCTTAAGGTAGTTTTCTTCGCTCATGCCCTTTATGCCACGCAGTTCCTCTACGCTTTTGTACTTGGCTTTACTGCGCTGCTCTAGTATGCGGTGCGTAAGTAATGCACCTATGCCGGGCAGTGCTTCTAGGCTTGCGCTATCGGCTTTGTTCAAGTCTAATTGTTTAGTGGTAGAAGCAATAGCCATAGCGCCCTCTTTTATCTCTACATAAGATGCTATGCGGTTGTAGTCATCATCGCTTACTACGTATAGCTTTTTCATATCCTCTACCTTGCGGAAGGTGCCGCCCTTGGCTTTGTATTTCTCTATGCTATTGGCCTGCTTCTCACTAAAGCCTAGCTTCATCCATTCCTTTACGCCAATGGTATTAGGGTCGAACTTGAAGAGTGTGGCAGGTGCGCTTGATTTAGTGCTTGCTGTATCAGTATAGCGGTTTGTATAACGCTGTGGTGCTTGTGTTGGCTCCTCTCCTGCTGCTGCGTTGTAAGCTGCTA
>JAFDYM010000397.1 GCA_018267435.1 Bacteroidota bacterium
AGCTATGGTTAAGGCTAAAGTACTGTAGGTGTAAACCTGTTACGGTGCTTAGTTTCTCGTTTATACTATACTTCCACTGTACAAAGGGTTGAAACAACATGTGCACGCCTACAGTATAGTTAAGGCGCTTCTTCCATGTATAGTCGCTTACGTTTATGTTGTATTGCGGTTCTAGCAGGCTGCTATCAATAAACAAGGGTTGCAGCATTTCGGCAGTTACACCATAGCGTATAGCACTGCGTGCGCTTATTTTGTTGTTGCGCAAATATGATAAAGTGTAGCGGTTGTTTACAAAGTAGTATGCCAACTTAGGGTACATGGTATCTACTACATAATTGCCGTTACTGGTATCTATGCGCCTTATTACGCGATCAAAGTTGTTTTTATTGTATTGTGTAGAAATGGCTATAGAGGTTTTAGAATATTCGTGGTCGTTTACGCGGTGTGTATAGGTAGCACCTAGTATGCCAAGCCCTGCGCGGAAGTATTCGTCTTGGTCTTTACTGGCATATATATCATTTTGATCAGGCTTTTGCTTATTGCTGGTTATAAAGTTGATAAGCGAATAGCCGCCAATGCCAAATACCGATAGGTTGTCGCCATTCTTAAAAGGGAAATTTAGTTTGAACTGCAGGTCCTGATATTTTGGTATGGCTTCGGTGCCTATATCTATACCCAGTTTTACAAGCCCTTCAAGCGTAGCATAACGATAGTTGAATATGTACGAGCTTTTGTTCTTCTTGCTTATGGGGCCTTCGCCCGATACCTCGGCGCCAAGCATACCTAGCTGCAAGGTGTATTCATGCCTTTGGTTGTTGCCGTTTTTTAGTCGTATATCAAATACCCCTGCTACTGCATTGCCATACTCAGCAGGGAATGCGCCCGTCATAAAGTCGGAAGTAGTAAGCATGCGGTTATTCAATATAGCTACACTGCCGCCTGTAGCACCAGCTACGGCAAAGTGGTTAGGGTTAGGTATTACTATGTTATCTACCCTATATAAAATGCCAAAAGGGGAGTTGCCGCGTACTACAAGGTCGTTACGACTATCATCGGTACCCGATACGCCTGCGTAGTTGCTAGCCATACGGGCAGGGTCGCCGCGGCTGCCGGCGTAGCGTTCGGTTTCTTCTACCGAAAATGCACGTGCACTTAGCACTGCCATTTCGTTGATGGTTTCGCCTTTGCGGCCAGCGGTTATTACCACTTCTTGCGTGGTTTCAATGGCGCTTTCCATCTCTATGTTCAGTATCATCTCTTTGGCCGAGTTGATAAGTACATTGGGTATGTATGCCTTTTTATAACCTATGTATGAGAATATGATGTTGACCCTTGTAATAGGTACATGCTCTATGCGGTATTCGCCGCTTTGGTCGGTAATGTTGTTGCCTATTAGGGTGCTATCGCGCAGTACGGCTACTACTACACCTTCTAGCGGTTGCCCCGATTCTTTATCGATAACTGTACCACGTAGGGTTTGTGTAATGCCTTGGGCATAGCTATGTATGCCATATAAGAAGAATGATAGAATGAGTAGCCATTTGTTCATACACGCACATTGGGTTACAAAAAATCTCTGTTTAGCTTATATGCTTATAGTGCTAATGGCAGCAATGCTGCTGGTAGATGTTATGGGATAACTTCGGCGCCATCAACAAACACATTGGTTTGCCCTTGCCATGGTAACGACTTTAGTATTTTGGTATAATGTAAGGATACTTTATGGCCTGTAAGTTGCATTAGTTTGTTTGCAGTGGCTTCATCGCGTACCGAAAAGTGCCATACCTCATTTATCTGGGCTGTATTGGGTACCGTATTCATGCCGCCTATGTTCAATTCGCCTTCATAGGTCTTCATTACTACACCCGTCTGTTCGAACTTTATAAGTACGCCAGCCTGCGTGCCTTGCCCCGATGATATATTGAATATGAAGTAGGTGATGCCTAGTGTAACTATAAGCACTAGTAGGAAGATAAGAGCGATTTTTTTGCCAGAGCCGCTTTGTTTATTGCTGGTGTTGTCGTTAGCCATAATTGGGTTATAGGTTTATGGTAATGAATGTAACACATATTTAGAAAAATAAAAAAGGCAGTTTCGCACAGAAACTGCCTTTTAAGGATTGAAGGAAATCGAGGAATTTATAGCTATTATTAGCGTAGTACTGTTATTGAGCCCTTATACAGGTCGTTTGATACTCCGTTTACGTACACTATTTTAAGTGTGTAGGTGTATACGCCACGGTCAACATATTCGCCTTTATAAGTACCATCCCAAGCAAAGTCAATATCGTTTGTTTCGTACACTTTTTCGCCCCAACGGTTGAATATTTTAAGGTCAAGTAGCGCTATGGTGCTCATGTCGCCATATACTTTAAATACATCGTTGTTGGCGTCGTTGTTAGGTGTAAATGCGTTTGGTATAAATATCTCTTGTATATCTTTTACCTCTACAGTTACCATGTCGGTAGCGCTACAACCGTTTGCATCAAGTACTGTTACTGTATAAGCAGCAGTAGCTTTAGGTTTAATGGTGGTAGTAGCACATACGGTGCAAGTCATATCTTCTACCGATTCCCAAGTGTATACGTTGTTGTGGTCTACATTGGCAACTGCAGTAAGGTTAGTTGCTTGGCCGGTTATTAGTGCATCTGCATTGTTGCCTACCGATACGCTAAGTTCATAGTCGGTAGTAAGTGTAAAGTTGGTTTGTGCCGAGCAGTGGCTTAGGTCGGTTACTGTTACCGAGTATGTACCAGGTGCAAGACCAGATATGCGCTCAGTTGTTTCGCCGTTGCTCCATGCTATAGTAAAGCTTGGTACACCGCCAGCTATGTTCAGTTCTATGCTACCATTATCTACTTGGCTGCACGAAGCATTGTTAGCTATACCTGTAAGGTCTATAGCTGGGCTTTGTGGTACGTTGTTTACTTTGGTAGCTACGCAACCGTTGGCATCGGTTACTACTACAAAGTAGTTGCCTGTAGGCAGGTTGTTTATGTCTTGTGTAGTAGCGTTGTTATCCCAGCTATAGCTGAAAGGAGCTACACCGCCGTTTACGGTTACATCTACTTGACCGTACGCGCTGTTAGCAAAACAACCTGATGGTATAATGCTTGACTGTATATCTATTTTTTCAGGCTGGCTTACTTCTATACCTGTAAATGCCATGGTACAGTTAGCTGCATCGGTTACAGTAACTACGTACTGGCCAGCAGGTATGTTTTGTATTTCGCGTGTGCTTTCGTTTGTATTCCACAAGTATGTATATGGTGCAGTACCGTTCGATACTTCTATGCCGGCTTTACCGTTTGTGCCACCATAGCACAGTATATCGCTTGTGGTTATGCTAGCTTTCATAGCATCTGGCTGGCTAACTACTATGGCTTGTGTGGCGCTACAGTTGTTAGCATCGGTTACTAGTATAGCATAAGTGCCGGCAGGTATAGCATCTATATCGCGGTTTGTGCTGCCATCGTTCCATAGGTAGTTGTATGGCAATGTGCCACCGGTTACAGTAGATGTTATATTGCCGTTGGTGTAGCCATTGCAGCTAGGATTAGTAGTAGCAGTATTTAGCACTAGTGGCTGGGCTGAAGTTATGTTTATTGGCAATGTAGCGCTGCAGCTGTTGTAGTCGCTTACAGTTACGGTTTCGCTGCCTGCAGCTAAGCTGTTACGGTCTTCGCTGTTTACATTGTCGTTCCAGCGGTAGAAGTATGGAGGTTGTCCTCCTTGCACAGTTAGGTCAACATTGCCAGCGGTAGTGCTGCATGCGTAGTTTGTATGTATTTCACTTAGTGCTAGTGCTATTGGTTGACCTATACTTATGGTTTTTTGCGCCGAGCAGCCTATATTGTCGGTAACTGTAACTGTGTAAGTGCCTGCTGCAATATTGTTCTGCAAGTTTAGGTTGCTACCGTTGCTCCAGTTGTATGCATATATACCCGAACCACCTTGTATGCTTATTTGTATGGCGCCAGTAGCGGTACCATAGCAAGCAGCATCGTTGTGTGTTTCGTTTATTGCTATAGCATCGTAAGTGCCAATGCTGTCTGATATTGAAGCTTGGCAGTTTGCCTCATCGTACACAGTAACACTATATATGCCTTGGCCCAGGTTGCTTAATGTGCTTGCTGTATCGCCGTTGTTCCACATATATGTGTAGCCGCCAGTTCCGCCATTTGCAGCTATTTGCATAGTGCCATTTTGTATTTCGTAGCAAGATTTGGTTGCTGTTATACTAGGTTGCAAAGGTGTTGGTTCGCTTACTACTGATGTTGCAGTTATTGAACAACCGTTGTTATCGGTAATAGTTACAGCATATGAGTTGGCAGTTAAGTTGTTTAAGCCTATAGTAGTAGCGCTGTTAGCCCACGCATATTGGTAAGGTGCTGTGCCGCCAAATGGGTTTAGCAATATACTGCCGTTATTGCCACCATTGCATGATACATTTGTTACGTTAGCTAATGTTTGCAGGGCCGCAGGCTGTGTAATGTTTAAGATTTTGGTAAGGGCGCAGCCGCTTACTGTGTCGGTAACTGTTATACGGTATGTAGATGCGGCAAGGTTGTAAAGTTGTGTTCCACTTCCTTGGTTCCACTGGTATTTGTATTGGCCAGTTCCGCCAGTTACATTTATTGTTATCGAACCATCGGTGCGACCATAGCAGCTTATGTTGGTTACATTTTCATTAAGTGCCAAGGTAGATGGTTGTGTAAGTGTTATGTTTGGCGATTTTGCAGTACAACCATTTGCA
>JAFDYM010000398.1 GCA_018267435.1 Bacteroidota bacterium
GTTAAAGAATGGCTGTATCAACTACTGCACGAGGACTACCACATAGTACGCAGCCCTAAGAGCTACAACTCGCAGATAGGTGTGCCGCTATCGCTGTGGCAAATAAACAGCGAGCACGATTTGGGCCTCTTTGAGGCGGGTATAAGCGAGGCGGGCGAAATGGATAAGCTGGAGAAAATCATTCAGCCCAACATTGGCATATTTACCAATATAGGCGAGGCGCACAACGAGGGTTTCCTAAACATTCGCCACAAAACGAAGGAGAAGTTAAAGCTGTTTGTAAACGCCGATGTGCTGATATACTGCAATGACTACCCCGACATCAACCAAAGCATATCGGAGATAAATGCACTATCGAAAGGTAGCGACGATACCGAGAACAAAATAAAGGTTTTTACCTGGAGCATGGCCAACGATGCCGATGTGCGCATTACCAGCATCATGCAGCGCAACGGGCACTCGCTAATTACCTGCATGCACAAGCTGCAAGAAATAGATTTCGAATTACCGTTTACCGATAAGGCATCGGTAGAAAATGCCATACACTGCTTATGCGCCATGCTGTACCTAGGCAAAGATGCAGCGACCATAAAAGAGCGCATGACGCACCTTACGCGTATAGCCATGAGGCTAGAAATGAAGGACGCCATCAACAACTGCTCTATCATTAACGATAGCTACAACAGCGATCTGGGTTCGTTCAAAATAGCGGTTGACTTTTTAAAGCAGCAGAACCAGCAGCCGCGCAAAACGGTAATACTATCCGACATACTGCAAAGCGGTAGGGGCGAGATAGAACTATATGCTGAGGTAGCTGCCATTCTACAGCAGAACAACATACAGCGCTTTATAGGCATCGGCCCATCATTGATGCGCCAGCGCAAACTGTTCGAGAAGAACGAAGCCATGCAGACCGAGTGCTATGAAAGCACCGATGAGTTTTTGAAAAACTTGGATTCTTCTTCTTTCCACAACGAAGTGATACTGCTAAAAGGTGCGCGTAAGTTTAGGTTCGAAGTGATAGGCAAATTCTTGGAAAAAAAGGCGCATGAAACGGTGCTAGAGATAAACCTGAACGCCGTTACCAATAACCTAAAGGCCTACCAAAAGCTACTTAAGCCAAGCACCAAAATAATGGCCATGGTAAAGGCATTCAGCTATGGCAGCGGCAGCTTTGAAATAGCTAACGTGCTACAGTTTAACAGGGTAGATTACCTAACCGTAGCGTATGCCGATGAAGGCATAGAACTAAGGCGCAATGGCATTACGGTACCTATAATGGTTATGAACCCCGAGCAGCGCAGCTTCGAGGCTATGATACACTATAACCTAGAGCCTGAGATATACACGCTTAGCCTGTTCGATAGGTTTGCCGAGGTATTGGCATTGCTAAAGAACGGTAGCAGCGAGCCATACAAAATACACATAGAACTAGAAACAGGCATGAACCGCCTAGGCTTTACCGAGGAGGAGCTGCCTGCGCTGATAGAACGCATACAGTTGAATCACCAAGTGCAGATAGCTTCGGTGTTCAGTCACTTGGCAGCCAGCGAGGATAAAGACTATGATGACTTTACCAAAGAGCAGATAAAGAACTTCGAGCGTATGAGCGCGCAGCTTACAAGTGCGTTCAGCTATCCTATCATCCGCCATATACTGAACAGCACAGGCATTACGCGCCACACCAAGTCGCAGTTCGATATGGTGCGCTTAGGCATTGGCTTGTATGGATTAGACGGTTCGGGCAAATTGCAGGATAAACTAATACCCGTAAGCACGCTTAAAACCACCATATCGCAAATCAAGCATTTGAAGAAGGGCGATAGTGTGGGCTATGGCCGTGTAGGTAAGGTAAGCAAGAACAAAACCATAGCCACCGTAGGCATAGGCTATGCCGATGGCCTCAGCCGCAAGCTATCGAACGGTAAGGGCAGCATGTTGGTGAACGGTGCGCTAGCGCCTATCATCGGCAATGTGTGTATGGATATGGCCATGCTTGATATAACAGGCATAGAAGCGAAGGAAGGTGATGAGGTAATAGTGTTCGGTGATAACCCGCGCATAGAGACTGTAGCCCAAGCCGCCGAAACCATAGCCTACGAAATATTAACCGGTATATCGGCCCGTGTTAAGCGCGTGTATTTTCAGGAGTAGCCTTTCTAGAGCGAGATTGACACTGATAACACGGATTGAAGCGGATAATACAGTGATTTAAACATGGAGGAAAGCCGAGCGCATAGAGAACACAATAGAAAAGTTTACTAGCGGGTAAAAAGTCCCCAGGAAAAACGCCCGTGGGACGCATACGGAAAAGCTAGGCGCTACAGTACCGCGCACAATAAAAACCCTCCGCCAAAACCAGCACTACCTTTTTCGTTTTTCTCAATTACATTAGCACCTCATTATTAGCAACCCAATTTTATTTATACCGACACACATGAAAGATACAGCCCTTTCGCAATTGCACACATCGCTTGGCGCTAAAATGGCCGAGTTTGCAGGCTTTAATATGCCTATAGTTTACAGCAGCATTAACGAGGAACACCGCGCCGTACGCAACAGCGTGGGCGTGTTCGATGTAAGCCATATGGGCGAGTTTCGCGTGCAGGGCCCTAAGGCGCTTGACCTAATACAATACGTAACCACCAACGATGCCAGCAAGCTAACCAACGGCAAGGTGCAGTACAGCTGCCTGCCGAACGATAAAGGCGGTATAGTAGATGACCTACTGGTGTACAAGCAAGCCGACAACGATTATTACTTAGTAGTAAACGCGGGCAACATTGCAAAGGACTGGGAATGGATAAACAAGCACAATACTTTCGGTGCTGAGTTGACTGACCTAAGCGGCGACACCAACCTACTAGCAGTGCAAGGCCCTAATGCCTTGGCTACATTGCAAAAGTTGACAGAGGTAAACCTAAGCAACATACCTTATTATGCTTTCGAAGTAGGTGCATTGGCAGGTATAGAGAACGTGATTATTTCTAACACCGGCTACACCGGTGCTGGTGGTTTCGAGCTATATGTAAAGAACGATGACGCTAGGAAACTATGGGATGCCGTATTTGCAGCGGGTGCCGAGTTTGGCATAGTGCCTGCGGGCCTTGGCTGCCGCGATACCCTGCGCTTAGAGAAGGCCTTCTGCCTATACGGTAACGACATTAACGATACTACATCGCCAATAGAAGCAGGCTTGGGTTGGATAACCAAGTTCACCAAAAGCTTTGTAAACAGCGACTACCACAAGGCTATAAAAGACAATGGCCCTAAGAAGAAACTAGTAGGCTTTGAAATAACCGAGAAAGGCAAAATACCGCGCCAACACTTTGCCATAAAAGATGCTGAAGGCAACGTAATAGGCGAGGTAACATCGGGTACGCAGTCGCCTACCTTGGGCAAGGCTATAGGCCTAGGCTATGTAGCTACGGAACACAGCACAGTTGGCAGCGAAATATTTATAGACATACGCAACCAAGCTATAAAGGCTACGGTAGTTAAAACGCCGTTTCTATAGTTAAATAGCATGAGCATAAAAACGAAAGCAGCCCAGTAGGTGATACTGGGCTGCTTTCGTTTTAGTATATACTCAACTATATCTCTATCTCCGTCCACTCGCTGAACAGTGCATCTAGGTATTCATTCTCCTCGCGGGTTATCTTTTTATCGGCCTTGGCTAAATTAAGGGCGAATTGTATCAGCTCATTGCGCTCGCCATCAGTGCTATCTTCGTAAAAATCGGCCATGCACCTTTTAAAGTGGTCCATATAGTCGGTGCCCGGCAATGCGCTAAGTGTTTCCATTTCCTTATCTAGGCTTACATTGAAAGGAAACTGCTCTTCTAGCCATTTACGAATCACTAAGTCCTCTTTAGCACTAAACTTGCCATCGGCTGCCGAAAGTATCATTAACAGGTGGTAGCCTGCCACGGGTTTATTCTTCTTCATTGTTGTATGTTTTCTATACCAAATAAAATATTGCAGTGTCAATATAGGAAATAATGTGTGCGCATAAAAACGCAAAATGCATTAAACCCGCCCCAAAGCTTCAGCCCGCAGCTTCAAAGCAGCCGCCTGCCGCTCAAAGCCATCTTGCACTTTGCTAAAAGGCAAAAACGCTATGCCCCAACCAGTAAACACCTCTTGCGTACGATAGCTGGTTCGGCCATCTTCTTGCTGCTCCAGCCACTGGTGGCGTGTAGCATGAATCATACCTACCTTATCAAGCGGGCTTTCGAACACATAGCACCAATAAGCGCGCTTTATTCCATCTGCACCGCTGTACGGTGGCTGCACATCGGTTACCACCTCAGCCGAGGTCTGCTTATCGCCACTGCTCCACTGCACGGTAAAGTGCATAATAGTACCTATACTGCCGGCTGCCCCATTGGCCTTTACTTCTACTACAAATGGGTTCCACTCAGTATACTTTTCTACATCTATCATTACCTGCCATACCTGTTCAATAGGAGCTTGTATATACGAAGATGCTTCTGCAACTAGTTGTTTTGCCATGCGTTGAAGTTAGCAAATTACAGCTTTCCTGCTTTTGCCCCATTCTTACTAATTGTCGAATTGTTGCGCTTGGCTTAGTATATATGTGCTAAAATAATTAAACATGAAAAGGATAAGCCTAGTAGCGAGTGCAGCATTTATAGTAGCCCTAAGCAGCTGCGGAAAAGATTTTATGAAAGACCAAAGCGGTAGCTTTAAAGTAAACGGCACCGCATATACCACAGAAACAGATAACGTAACTGCTGGGTATGTAAATGGCGGTTCGCAGTATTTACAGGTAAGCCTATACACAGGTAGCAGCCAAAGCAACACCCCTGTAGTAACCGTAGACCTTAACCGCGTTGACGAAACAGTGTTGTTTACTTCGGCCAATTCGGGCTTTACATACACCACACTTACTGGCGGCACCTACACTGCCGACTATGGCCAGTACAAAATAACCAGCCACGAAGAGGGCAACCCAAGCAGCCGCCACACCGAAGGCACATTCGAAATGACATTACACGATTTGAACAACGACACCATTAAAATAACCGAGGGCAAGTTTTATGTAAATAACTACTAAGCAAAAGCTTTTTGGTTATGCAGTGGGGCGTATATACTTAGGTATATGCGCCTTCTCTTTTTGTATATTGCAGGTACTATGCGCCATATTCTTCTACCCATATTTGCTGCTTGCATTTTAAGCGCCTGTACCCCTTCGGCTAACTTGCGTAAGTACGATAATTACCGCTTTGTGCAAAGCGGCGATGCACGCGATACGGGCAAGGTAAAGGTTACCTTTTTAGGCACTAGTACCCTGCTGCTAGACGATGGCGAAACACAACTATTGACCGATGGCTTTGTAACTAGACCAGGCATACTTAAAACAGGCTTTGGTAAAATAGGTTGCGATACCGCAAAGGTATCGGCCTTCATCAAGGCTTATCATGTATCAAATCTCAAAGGCATATTTTGCGCACACTCGCACTACGACCATGCTATGGATGCACCCTACATAGCGAAGCAAACAGGTGCCATAATGTATGGTTCTTCTTCCACCCTTAACATAGGCCGCGGTGCGGGTTTAAAGGAAGAGTTGATGCAGCAATATCAACTCAACACTCCTATTAAGTTTGGCAAATTTACTGTTACCATACTGCCATCTAAACATACGCCGCCATTTAAGGTAATGGGCAAAAGCAACGACGACCTTGGCGTAGCCATAACACAGCCACTACCGCAACCCGCCAAGGCCGAAGCCTACAGCGAGGGCGGCGCATTCGATGTATTGATAGAACATAGCGGCAAGCGCATACTTATAAAAGCAAGCACCAACTGGCTACCTGGCGCGCTAGATGGTGTACAGACAGATGTGGTGTTTCTGGGCGCAGCTTGTATGGGTAAGCAGGACAGTGCCTTTAGGGCAAACTACTACAACGAAACCATAGGCAAGCTACAGCCGAAAATAGTAGTGCCTATACATTGGGATAA
>JAFDYM010000399.1 GCA_018267435.1 Bacteroidota bacterium
ATATCAGTAACTTGGCTGCGGGTACTTATGTGGTAAGCGTAATATCGGGCAGCAAAACATATTCAAAACGCATAGTGAAGGTGAAGTAATTAACCCCATCATTAAGTTGTAAAGAAGCACCACTCGTTTAAAAAAGTGGTGCTTCTGCATTTTAGCTAGCCCAAATCCCAAAATAATCTGCTAATTTTGAGAGGAACTACCTTATGGAGCAGCACCAAAAACTGGACATATTGTTAAGCAAAGCCACGAAAGTGGTGGACGAAAACAGGCGTTTAAAGGCCAATCAAGCCAAGTTAATGGCTGAGGTTGAAGTACTTAAGCAGAACTTGAAGGAAGAGGTGCGCAAAACCGAGGAGTTAAACAATAAGATTAAAATCATTAAGTTAGCGCAAAACTTGGGGCAGAGCGGTGCCGCCGGGTTGGAAGTAACCGAACTGAAACGGAAACTTAACGAGTATATTAAGGAAGTGGATAATTGCATAGCAATGCTGAATGCGTAAACCATGGCTGAAAGGGAAACGGTGAACATAAATGTGATGATAGCGGAACGCTTGTATCCGCTACGTGTAGATAAAGCCGATGAAGAAAAGTTGCGCAACGCTGTGAAATTGGTGAACGGGAAAATAGCCGAATATCAGAAAAGCTATGCCGGTAAAGACAAGCAGGACTATATGGCCATGTGCTTGTTGAACTATGCAGTAGAAAGCCTGAGAAAGGACGAACAACAGCAACAAAGCGACCGCACTGCGGACGATAAAATAAACCGGATAGATGAAATACTATCTGGGCTGGCGGAATAACCCCATTTTACGCATACCACCCACCTTATTGTACTGTGTTAAGCACATAAGCTCTAAGCTATTGTTATAAATAGGTTAGGTAAATGTATTTAGGCGTATTTTATTTGAATAAACATAAACCCAAACACCCACTACAATTAAAATGGAAAGTACAACCATCATCATAGTTATAGCAGCCGTACTGGCTGTAGTAGCCGCGATTGTAGGTTTACTAGTGGGCAGGTCTATTACCCAAAAAAGCAATAGGGATATAGAAGCGCAGGCGCAACTGGAAGTAGATAAAAAACTTACTGATGCCAAAGCCACTGCCGATAAACTAGTAGCCGATGCGCAGCGAAATGCGGAAAACATTAAAAAAGACAAGCAACTGGAGGCGAAGGAATACTCGCTTGAGCTAAAAAGAAAGCACGAGGCAGAAGTGGCCGAGCGCAACAAAAAAGTGCTTGACAAAGAAGCCCAGATAAAACAACAGCAAACTGAAGTGCAGCAACGCACTGCCGAGCTAAACAAGAAAGAAAAAGAAGTAGAAACCGTGCGCGAAAACCTGAACAAGCAACTGGAGCAGGTGAGCCAAAAGAACGAACAGCTTAAAAAGAGCCACGACATATTTGTAAGCAAGCTGGAACAGATTAGCAACCTTACTAAGGAAGATGCAAAGAAGGAACTGGTAGAAAGCATGAAGAAGGAAGCCGAGGCCGATGCATTGGCTTACATGAAGGCTGCGCTTGACGATGCGAAAGCAAAGGCCAACAAAGAAGCGAAGAAGATAATAATACAAAGCATACAGCGTACCGCTGCCGAGAACGCCATAGAAAATACCGTATCGGTATTTAACCTAGATAGCGATGAACAGAAGGGCCAGATAATAGGCCGCGAAGGCCGCAACATACGCGCGCTTGAAGCCGCTACAGGTTGCGAATTTGTGGTAGATGATACACCAGAGGCTATCATCATATCGGGTTACGACCCTATACGCCGTGAAATAGCAAGGCTATCGTTACAGCGCCTTGTTACCGATGGACGTATACACCCAGCGCGTATTGAAGAAGTAGTAGCGAAAACCAAGAAGCAGCTAGAAGAACACATACTGGAAATAGGCGAGCGCACCGTAATAGACCTAGGCATACAAGGTATGCACCAGGAACTGGTACGCTACGTAGGCCGTATGCGCTTCCGTTCATCATATGGTCAAAACCTATTGCAGCACAGCCGCGAAGTAGCTAACCTATGTGCTACCATGGCTGCCGAGCTAGGCTTGAACCCTAAGTTGGCTAAGCGTGCTGGTTTATTGCACGATATAGGCAAAGTGCCTGATGAGGAGAGCGAACTATCGCACGCCTTGCTAGGTGCCAAGCTATGCGAAAAGTATGGCGAACACCCAGCGGTAATAAACGCCGTAGGTGCCCACCACGATGAGATGGAGATGAAGTACGTTATCTCACCTATCATACAAGCTTGCGATGCAATATCGGGCGCTAGGCCGGGTGCACGCCGCGAAATGATGGAAGGCTACCTACAACGTGTTAAGGACCTTGAGGCACTAGCCCAAGCGTTCGACGGTGTAGAGAAGGCTTATGCTATACAGGCAGGCCGCGAGCTACGCGTAATAGTAGAAGCTGATAAAGTAGATGATAAAACGAGCGAAGAATTATCGTTTACCATATCGCAGAAAATAGAGAAAGAAATGGTGTATCCGGGCCAAGTAAAGGTTACCGTAATACGCGAAAAAAGAAGTGTGAGTG
>JAFDYM010000039.1 GCA_018267435.1 Bacteroidota bacterium
CATTTGCCACAGATTTACAGATTAAATACAATAGAACACGGATGACGCGGATAACACGGATGCACTCGGATTAAGAAAGATTACTTACTGTTATTCAGCTTGTATTTCTCCATGCTCTCGGTCTTCCGCTATGTTTAATAATTGTATTTGTATTCAATCCTTGTATTTCATTTTTGTATTTAATCTGCTAATCTGTGGCTAAATAATACCTACAACAAAAGTGGGTACAGCAAGAAGGCACGTGGTGCGCGCACTATGGCGCAAAGTGCTTCAGTACCGCCCATAAACCTTTGTATTTTTTCTTCTCCATGTTCTCGGCTCTCCTCCATGTTTTATAATTGTATTTCAATCCGTGTTCATCTGTGTTATCTGTGGTGAAACAATTTGTATTTTCACCGCATGCCCGAATTTCGTTGGAACCCCCTGCTCGATACTTATACCATGGTAGCTACCAATAGGCAGCACCGTCCGCACTTGCGTAAAGACTACTGCCCTTTTTGCCCTGGCAATGGCAATGTACCTGCGCAGTACGATGTGCTAGCATACCCAAACGACTTCCCTGTAATGAGCCTTGATGTGCAAGATGGAAAGCTGAAGGGAGAGGGTATATTCCGCCGTAAGGAAGCAGTAGGTGCCTGCGAGGTAATATTATATAGCCCTGAGCATACCAAGAAACTATATGAACTAAGCGATGAACACGTGCTGAAGATAGTAGAACTATGGGCCGAGCGCTACAGGGCATTGAGTGCCGATAAGCGCATTAAATACATATTCGAGTTTGAGAACAAGGGTGAGGAAGTGGGCGTAACTATGCACCACCCACACGGGCAGCTATATGCGTATTCGTTTATACCAAGTAAGATACGCGAGGAGCTAAACAACAGTAAGAAGTACTATCAGCAGCATGGCACTAACTTGTTTGCCGACTTGAACAAAGCAGAGAAGAAGCATAAGCAGCGCGTGGTGTATGAGAACAAAGGCTTTATAGCATACATCCCTTACTTTACCGATTATCCTTTCGGCGTGTTTATAGTTAGCAAGAAGCTGAAGGGCAACATAACGCAGTTTACATTAGGTGAAAAGAAAGACCTTGCCGAAATACTGAAGAAGATAACAGCGGGTTTCGATAAGATATATGATAGGCCGTTCCCATATATTATGAGTCTGCACCAAACGCCTCTGAACGAGAAAAAGTACGCCGATGCCGAGCAGTACTATGCCTTCCATATAGAGTTCTATCCACCACTGCGTGCAGCCGACAAAATAAAATACTACGCAGGCAGCGAAATGGGCGCAGGCGCAGCAGCTAATCCGCTAGATGTAGATGAGTGTGCGGCAATTTTGCGTAGCAAAATAGAATAACAGGTAATTGAGAAAATTGGAAGATTAGATAAGTAAGAGAATACCATACATGAGCATAAATGAAAATACTTTCTTGAACCCCTCTCCTTCGGAGAGGGGCAGGGGAGAGGTCTACTTTGCCCCTGGGCGCATAAACTTAATAGGCGAACACCTTGACTACAACGGCGGCCTAGTGCTGCCCGCTGCCCTTACTATAGGCGTAAAGGCTACGCTTACCAAGCGTACGGATGACAAGATAAAACTAAGCTCGGCTACGCACCCGTTTAGCATAGAGTTAAACACGAGCGATGAGATAGTGTATGATGTTGCTAACGACTGGACCAACTACCCATTAGGCGTTATAAAATACCTAAGGCAAGAAGGCTACGAAATACCCGCATGCGATGTAGTGTACGAAAGCAATATGCCCGAGGGCAGCGGCTTATCATCATCGGCAGCGGTGGAGGTGTTGACGGCATTTGCATTAATCGACCAAGCTGTTCCCGCTCCTTCGGGGAGGGTTAGGGAGGGGTCCTTGGTATGGCTAGCCAACCTATGCAAACAGGTAGAGAATGAGTTTATAGGCGTTAACTGCGGCATAATGGACCAATACAGCGTGGCGCTAGGCAAGCGCGATAACGCCATACTGATAGACTGTGCCGAGCTAAGGCACCAATACATACCTATTGACCTGGAGGACTACAAGCTGATGGTGATGAACACCAACAAGCCGCGCAAACTGGTAAACAGCAAATACAACGAACGCCGCGCCGAGTGCGAAGAAGCATTGAAGAAAATACAGGCGTGGAAGCCCGAAGTAAAGCACCTATGTGAATGTAGCATAAGTGATGTATATAGCCTAACAGATGAAGTATTGCAACGTCGCGCCAAGCACGTAATAAGCGAAAACCTGCGCGTGAAAGAAAGCGTGAAGATGCTCCGCTTTAACGACCTCTCTACCTTCGGCAGGTTGATGAATGCATCACATAACTCGCTACGCGATGACTATGAGGTAACGGGGTTAGAACTTGACACCCTTGCCGAAACAGCACAAGAGGTAAAAGGCTGCCTAGGTGCCCGCATGACGGGTGGCGGCTTTAGCGGCTGCGCCATAGCCCTAGTGCACAGCAGCGCCATACCGCAGTTTATTGACACCGTAAGCGCGCGCTACCTAAACGTAACAGGCATAGCCTGCGATATATACGAGAGTGAGATAGGTGATGGGGTAGCTAAAATGACAAATTGATAATGAAATAATGTAAGGCACTATCCTCATTTGGTTTGCGGTTCTCCCTTTAGGGATCCCGAAGTTTCGGGAAGAGGGTAGCAAACCAAATGCGAGATGAGGTAAAACAAATGACGGAATGATAATTGAAAGAGCTTTAACGGAGGAAGAAAGAGAAAGCATTAGGCGAACAGCAAGTGCACTCAAAATAGACATTTTAAAAATGCTTGGCTTTGTGCTAGTAGTACCAATAGCTATGATGTTTATACTCATAAACAAAAAGGGAGCGCATATTGAAGGTAGCACAAATTATATATTATTGCCCATAGTTGTAGGCGTTATCCTACTGGTGATAATGCTATATATGCAACAGCACAATTTCAAAATGACTAGTGAGCTAAATTGGTTGCTAAAGAAAAATACAATCAAAACACTTCGCATAAAACCTAACAAAGCAATAACTTATGTATTTGATAAGAACATAATGCCAGCGCATATATTTCAATATACCAATAGCAGTTTACTAGTGCTACAAGCTGGCGACTATTACAATTTTGAAAACGACTTTCCTACAAATGATATAGAGGTAAGGTTCTTTACAAATGATAAGGGAAAGGATACATTATATGAAATTATTGCTACAGGAGAATACCTTGAACCGAAAGGAGAAGTTAGTGGTCAACTCCCTTCTACCTTAAAGAATACGTATGAAGACCCTGCAACTTTCTCGCTTGTAGATGGCTCGTTCGATGACATTGAAAACGTATTTCGCTAGCAAACCAAATGTGAGATGAGATACACCCTACCTCAAAAACTCCACCAGCGCATCGAACATTCGCTTGTCCTTCAGTATGCCATTGTGGCCCGAGTCTTTTATCTCTAGGCTCTTAATGCTTGGGCGTGCGTTCAAAAATTCCTTGTTATCCTTTAGCGATATTACTTCATCGTTCGGGTCGAACATGAACAGTATCTCCTCTGCCTTTATTACCTCGGGGCGGGTTATCAGGTTATAGTGTTCTATGCCCACACCTAGCCTTTCTTTAAAGCCTTTAAAGAACAGCTTCTGCATTTTGGTTGGCACCTTCATAAAGTTGAACATACCTTCGAAGTAGCGTTGAGATACGATTGGTATAGCCAACAGCGCCAAGCGCTTTATCTGCAAGTTGCTTTCCATTAGCAGGTAGCAAGCAGCACCGCCGCCCATGCTATGCCCTACTATGGCATAAGGCTCGCCCACCTTCTTTATCAAGTCCTCTATCACATACCTAAAGTGCATCAAGTGGGTACTCTCACCCTCGCTCTGTCCATGTGCTGGCCCGTCGAAGGCTATCACCTTATAGCCTTGTTCAAGTAGTATAGGTATCAGTTTGTAGTAGTCAAGCGCCTTGGCATCCCAACCGTGTACCAGTATCACAGTTTTATCACCTTGTCCCCAAGTGTAGTAAGCTACTTTCAGCTTCTTATCCGGCGCTTGAAACTCATGTGTTTTCAATATGCCTTTCTCGGCCTGCGCTAGCAGTGCCTCGTGTGGCGGGCGCAGCTTGCGCTTGCTGGGCGTAAACAATATCTTCACCATAATAGGCAGCACACTGGCAGGTGCTATTTCGCCCGCTACCTTAAAAAAGCGCTGCATCCACTTTACCTTGCTAGGTAGCTTTTCAACTTTCTTCTCCGTTTTCTTGGTCATGGCCCTGCTATTATGCTACAAAGTAAAACAGGGTATATCTAACATAAGTCAACATAGCTTAATATTGCAGCATGGCGCACAGCACCACCATAGGTACCGATATACAGCAAGCAAAGCAACTGCTAGCCACAGGGCAGGTAGTGGGCATACCCACCGAGACCGTGTACGGCCTAGCAGGCAATGCCCTTGACCCCGATGCGGTGCTGAAGATATTCGAGGCCAAGCAGCGCCCGCACTTTGACCCCTTGATAGTGCATACGCACAGCATAGCTGAGGTAAGTAAATACGCCGCCGAAATACCTGCCAAGGCGCAACTGCTGATGGAGCGCTTTATGCCTGGTCCGCTAACGGTGCTACTAAAAAAGCAAAGCATGATACCCGACCTAGTTACTTCTGGTCTTGACACAGTAGCTATACGCGTGCCGCAGCACCCGCTTGCTTTGCAACTGTTGCAGCAATTAGATTTTCCACTGGCGGCACCTAGCGCTAACCCATTTGGCTATATCAGTCCTACCACGGCACAGCACGTATACGACCAACTACAAGGCATTATACCTTATGTGCTTGATGGCGGCGCTACCACTGTGGGTGTAGAAAGCACCATAGTAGGCTTTGAGGGCGATGATGTAATTGTGTACCGCGTAGGCGGACTAGCGGTGGAAGAAATAGAAGCCGTTGTGGGCAAGGTACACATCAATACCAACGAGAGCAGCAACCCCAAAACACCGGGCGCACTCAAAAGCCACTACGCCCCAAAAAAGCCTTTGCTTTTCGGCGATGCCACACAGTTACCAACGGATAAGAATATAGCCGTTATAGCCTTCGATACATACCTTGCTGACATACCGCATACACAACAAACCTTGTTATCTCCATCTGGCGATTTGAACGAAGCCGCCAAGAACCTATTCGCTGCCATGCGGGAGCTAGATAATGGCGATGCCGACATCATCTTCGCCGTACGCTTCCCTAACGAGGGCCTAGGCCGCGCCATAAACGATAGGCTAAAGCGCGCGGGGGCTTAAGATATTTAACCACTAAGACACTAAGGTTTTTCACTAAGAGCACGAAGATTTTTGAAGAGGCAGCGCTACATATCCCTCGTCCCTTGTCCCTCGCTCTCGTCCCTATTTTTTATGCGCCATACTGTTCCGCATCTCCCCTACTGTTGGCTGCCGCGCGCGTACAGCCTGTTCACATTTACCACCCTATGGTTCATTGACACATAAACACCGAGATGTTATCGTTTACGATGACATCTATGAATGACCGCATTTCTGCGCATAGTCATCTTCGAGAGACTCTGCTCCATGATTAAGAACGGCTGTATTTTAGCACCGTAGGTGCGAACTGTCTGTAGTGTAACAATACAGACCCTAATTGAACCGCGTAGCGGTGAACCAAGCAGTTCGGTTCGCCACTACGTGGCTTTGTATTTATTACTTATTACTTCTACAGACAGGCCGCCGCTACGGCTAAAATGCAAATTCATCAGGGCTAAAGCCCTGCACTCGTCCTCTCCTATTCTCCGCGCTAAAGCGCGGAGTTATTGGTATATCATTTTGGCATTTTATTAACTCCGCGTTTCTTTGCGTTTTCAACTTTGCGCCCTCTGCGTGAAACTGTATTGTTCTAAATCATATAATGCCTACAGTCTGTTGGCATTTACCACCCTATAGGCAACAAAATGCCATTTTATATCTTGACCATTATCACCCTTGCGCGTTTCGTACGCTTATTTATCTTCGTACAGCTCAAAACAAAGCACTGGCAATATGAATAAAATTTTCACCTTTTGTCTGTCACTCCTCACCCTGCCATTTTTAGTAAACGCACAACAAGATGTACAACGCTGCCATACCATGGAAATGGATGCCGAGCTTCGCGCCCGCCACAGTATGGAATCGTTGGAAGATTTTGAAAACTGGATGGCAGTAAAGGTGGCAGCTTACAAGGCTTCGCCAGCATACTTATCGGGCCAACGCGCGGTTATTACCATACCTATCATATTTCACATTATACACAATGGCGATGCGGTAGGTAGCAGCGAAAACATAAGCCAGGCACAGGTAAATAGCCAAATAGATGTGCTGAACGAAGACTTTAGAAAATTGCTAGGCACACCGGGCTACAACACCAATGCCGTAGGTGCCGACTGCGAAATAGAATTTTGCCCTGCATTGATAGACCCTAACGGTAACATACTAGCCGAACCGGGCATAGAACGCCGCAACATGGGCCAAGCCAGTTGGACCTCAAGTACTGCCGATGCCACTTTGAAACCACAAACTATATGGGACCCTACCCGTTACTTCAACGTATGGTCGGTTAACTTTGGTGGTAGCTCAGCTAGCCTATTGGGCTATGCCCAGTTTCCAAGCACATCGGGCTTGCAAGGTTTAAATGCAAACGGTGGCGCTGCCAATACCGATGGTGTGGTGGTGCGCTACAATGCAGTAGGCCGCGTAGGCAATGTAGCTTCGCCGTATAACAAGGGCCGTACCCTTACGCACGAAATAGGTCACTGCTTTGGCTTGCGCCACATATGGGGCGACCAAAGCTGCGGTACCGACTACTGCGACGATACCCCTACTTCGCAAACATCTAACTACGGTTGCCCTAACAACCTAAATACCTGCGGCGGTGCGGTAGATATGGTACAGAACTATATGGATTATACCGATGATGCCTGTATGAACATATTTACCAACGACCAAAAAACGCGTATGATGGCAGTGTTCCAATACAGCCCACGCCGTAGTACTTTGCCTTCGTCAAATGTATGTACTATACCTTTTACGTTTTCGTACACAGGTAAGGTGGTAGATGCCACTACCAATGCAGGTATACCTAATGCAAAGGTATTTTTCGATGGCCCTGCCGACTATAACCTAACTACCGATGCCAATGGCGACTTTACCATAGCCAACATGCAGCAAGATAACTACACCATATATGCTGGCAAGTGGGGCTATGTAACCAATAGCGTGGCACAGA
>JAFDYM010000003.1 GCA_018267435.1 Bacteroidota bacterium
GGGTTCGAATCCCTTCCGGGTCACCACTTAACACTTATAAAACCCGCCTAATAGCGGGTTTTCTTTTTCTACGCAAAGGTAAACATGGAACAACTTGTAGTAAAGAATATTGCGCTAACAATACAACACATACATATAGCCGATAACAGACCCACCATTATCTTCTTACATGATTCGCTGGGCTGCATAGAACTGTGGCGCGATTTTCCGCAGGCATTGGGCAAGGCTACTAACTGCAACGTAGTAGTTTACGATAGACAGGGCTATGGCAAGTCGGCACCCTTTGGCATAGCCGAGCGCAATAATGATTACATGGAGCTTGAGGCAGATGTGCTGAACGATTTGATAATGAAACTAGGCATTAAAGATGTTATCCTGTTTGGGCATAGCGATGGTGGTAGCATAGCCCTGATAGCAGCGGGCAAATACCCGCAAAACATAAGGGCCGTTATAACCGAAGGTGCCCACATATTTGTAGAAGAAATAACGCTGCAAGGTATACGCGCAGGCGCCGAAGCATACCGCACCACCAACCTAAAAGAGCGCCTGCAAAAGTACCATGGCGATAAAACAGAAGCTATGTTTTGGGCATGGGCTAAAACATGGCTGACAGATAAATTCCGTACTTGGAATATTGAAAGCTTTCTACCCCACATACAATGCCCTGTGCTGGTAATACAGGGGGATAAAGATGAGTACGGAACCGAGGCGCAAGTAGACGGTATAGTGAACCAAACAAGCGGCGAAGCGGTAAAGTTGATGATACCAGAAATAGGCCATACACCACACAAAGAAGCGCGCGAAACTGTGCTAAAAGAATCGGCTGGTTTTATTGCAAGATTGATAGATTAGCGGTACAAACACAGCTATGTCATACTGCAGCGCAATTGAGCATATGGCCGACGATAGAAAGGCCTTACACAAAAACTATCACGACAACCACTACGGCTTTCCTATACACGACGATAACGAACTTTTCGGCAGGTTGATTATGGAGATAAACCAAGCGGGCTTAAGCTGGGAAACGATACTGAAAAAGGAAGCAGGTTTCCGCAAGGCCTACCACAACTTCGACATAAAAAAAGTAGCTGCTTACAAGGAGAAAGACTTTGAGCGATTGATGGCAGATGCTAATATTATCCGCAACCGATTGAAGATAAATGCGGCGATAGAAAATGCCAAAACCATTGTTCAGCTACAGAAGGAGTTTGGCAGCTTTGAAAAGTGGTTGGAAAGCCACCACCCCAAAACGAAAGAAGAATGGGTGAAGCTGTTCAAAAAGACTTTCCGCTTTACGGGTGGCGAAATAGTAAATGAGTTTTTGATGAGCATAGGTATGCTACCGGGCGCGCATGTGGAAAGTTGCGCCATCTACAAGAAGACACTGAAAGCGAAGCCGCTTTGGAAGGCGGTGAGGTAATGCAAGCATAGGCCCATAAGGATTAAAAGACAACGAAGTACTGTATGCGCGTCATAACTGTCTGTGACAATGGTCATTATAGCGCAATTTTCCACCTTGTTTTTATAACTATTAACGTGGGTTTTACGTTATAACAGCACGGGAATATTAACTTCGACACATGGAACGTGAGATACTATCAATTAAGAGGAAGGCATTAAGAATCAACTTAGATGAAACCATTTACGGCACATTTGCCGAAATAGGTGCCGGCCAAGAAGTAGTACGCAATTTCTTTCAAGTAGGTGGAGCATCGGGTACTGTGGCCAAGGCCATGAGCGCTTACGATATGACCTTTAGCGACGCTATATACGGAGCAGAAGGCAGCGGCCGCTATGTAAGTGAACCGCGCTTGCGCCGCATGCTCGACCACGAATTCAACCTATTGCAAAGGCGCTTGACCGATGCAAAATACAGCAAGAAAAAGTTCTTCGTTTTTAGCAATACATGTACCACGCTTAACTACTATAAAACCAACGACCCACACGGTTGGATGGGTGTAAGGTTCCAGCTTAATGCCGATGAAGAACCAAACGAGGTAGTAATACATGTGCGCTTAAAAGGTACCGATAGCTTGTACCAACAGCGTGTAATAGGCGGCATAGGCACTAACCTACTTTTTGCCTGCTACTGGTACCACGACCAGATAGACGACTTTATCGATTCATTGATCGACAACCTTTCTACCGACCAGGTGGAGATAGACATGATACATGTAAAAGGCCCAGGTTTCAAAAACATGGATAACCGCCTTTTGGCTTTGAAACTAGTAAGCCGTAAGTATACCGATGGTACCATATTCGGTGCCAACAAAGAGGTGTATCAGCCAAAAGATATTCTTTACAAAAAAGATATACTGTGTTTGCGTGGCCGTTTCCGCCCTGTAACCAAGGTGAACGAGGACATGATGAAGTGTGGCTTGGAGTACTTTCAAAAGAACGTGTGCCAGGACAGCAGCAACACCATAATACTAAGCGAAATAACTTTGAACAACCTAAACGGCGATGCCGATACAGATAGCAAGGATTTTCTTGACAGAACGGATATACTGTGCAGCCTAGGGCATACGGTAATGGTAAGTAACTGCCATAAGCACGATGTGCTGGTAAACTACCTTGACCGCTGCAAGCCGAAAAGTATAGGTATTATATTGGGTATATTGAACATAGTTGAACTGTTCAACGAGAAGTATTACAAAAATGCCGGTGGCGAATTGCTGCACTACTTTGGCGAAATATTTAACCGCAATACCAAAATGCTGGTATACCCTTACCAACCTGAAAAGGGCAAACCAGTTATAAATACCGATAACCTACAGGTACCGAATAGCTTGAAGCATTTATTCAGCCACTTGAAGGAAAACGGCTACCTGGTAGACCTTGAAGGCTACGATGAAAGCGTACTGCAAATATTCTCGCCAAAGGTAATACAGATGATAAAAACCAACGAAGCTGGCTGGGAAGATATGGTACCTGGCAACGTGGCAGATATCATTAAAGAGAAGTGCTTGTTCGACTACCCTTGCGATGTACCGCAACTAAAGTAATATGGCCGACGAGAAGCTACGCATAGATAAATACCTGTGGGCCATCCGCATATTTAAAACGCGGAGCCTGGCGCAAGCTGCCATTGAAAGCGGCAAGGTAAAAATGGACGGCCAAGCAGTAAAACCTAGCAAGCAAGTAAGCATAAGCGACCGCTACGATATAAAGACCGAAGCCCGCAAATGGGATATAGAGGTAACGGGCTTATTGCACAACCGTGTTGAGTACAGCCAAGCCATTCTACACTACATAGACCATACTACCGACGAAGTAAAAACTGCCAGTAAAAACGCTACCGTATTTTACGAGAACACAGGCAAGCGCCGCAGCAAGCAGGGCCGCCCCACCAAAAAAAACCGCCGCGATATGGGCGATGTATTGGGTGGTGTAAGCGAGTAAATATAAGTTACTATATCTGCGGGATCCAAGCTTCGCATAAGGCCCCACTGCGACATTAAAGCTAATAAGCCTTGGCGTTTAAAGGATTAGTTGTCCCAAACCCAAGCTATTAGTCCTAACCCTATACAAGAAACGAAACCACCAAGCAATAGCAAGTACAATACAGAAGAATTGGAAATAACATTGTATCCCAGCCATTTACTCAGCAATTCATTAATAGCAATTACTAAAATGGATACAATAAAAATTGTACCCGCACTTTTCTTAAAGAATGTTGACCATTTCATTGATAATAAAGTATGGGTTATACAAAATATACATTTACAACTAAAGCAAACATATAAAATATATAAACAGCTCTTTAATATTCGCGCCGTTGTTAGAGTTTTAGCTTGGCGTAGGCATGCGCCTCCAACAACTTAGATTCATTCAACTTGTTGGAGACGGAAAATCTATCTCCATTGCATTTCGATAGCTAAACCTTAAACTCCAACCTTTAGATTTGTATCCGATATAAATTTACAATTAGAAATACCAATCGGCAGCGGTGCACTATAACTCCAACAGGCTTATCTAGGGCCAACCGTTGATTAAGACTGCTACCGATATTGTAAGATGCTTTAAATAGAAATTAAGGCGCAAGGGCCTATTATCAAGGTTTCAAAGAAGCTTGCAACAGGTATTATTTATTCATCAAAACAGATGTTATGAGTTATCAGTTCTATGTAGGTGTCGATGTGTCTAAAAGTTGGCTGGATATAGCTGTAGCCAACAGCCGGAACAGTACGGAAGTGCTCCATTTCAAAGTAGAAAACAATGATGAGGGGCTCGCAAGAGTCAATGGGCTCATTATTGCCAAATGGGACGACTACAGCATATCCCACACCTTGTTTTGTATGGAAGCAACAGGGTTATATTGCTACCCGTTGCTCCAGTTCCTGTATCTTAATAAAGCCGCTGTATGGGTAGAGAATGCCGTGCAGATAAAACGCTCCGTAGGCATACAGCGCGGGAAAAGCGACAAGATAGATGCATTGAGGATAGTGCGGTATGCAGCAAAAAACACAGACAAGGTGCGCCTTTGGGAGCCGGCAAGGACGATAGTAGACAAGCTAAAACACCTGTCAGCCCTGCGGGAGAGGCTTGTACAGACAAAAAAGAAGCTGGTTGTGCCCGTAGAAGAGTTCCGCCAGATGGGCAATGACATGATGGCCAAGACACTCGAAAAGGCAATGCGCAAATCTATCAAGGGTATCGAGGACGATATAGCGGGGATAGAAAAGCAGATGAAGGACATCATCGATAACGACAGCCACCTGAAGAAGCTTTACACCTTGGCCACATCGGTTATAGGTATCGGCTTTGTAACAGCCGTAAACCTTATAGTTTATACCAACGAGTTCAAGGCAATAAAGGATGCGCGTAAACTGGCCTGCTACTGCGGTGTAGCCCCGTTCGAACATACATCAGGGAGCAGCATCAAAGGCAGGAGCAAGGTCAGCCATATGGCAAACAAGAAGCTCAAGACAAACCTACATATGGGGTCATTGAGCAGTGTGCGGCTAGATGAAGGCCTGAAGGCATACTATGAAAGGAAAGTAGCGGAAGGCAAAAACAAACTAAGTGTTCTGAATGCTGTAAAAAACAAGCTGATTGCGAGGGTAATCGCAGTCGTTAAAAGAGAAAGGCCATACGAGAAAAACTATAATACAAATGCTTTGGTTTTGTCATAGAAATCAA
>JAFDYM010000400.1 GCA_018267435.1 Bacteroidota bacterium
AGATAAGCCTTGCAGCGAGCCAACTGCCAACATTATGTGCTTGGTACATGGTAGCGAATTGGTATCGGGTACAGTATACCTTACCAAAGCAGGTGGCGCAGTAGTGTTCAACATAGAGGGCGTTGAATATGTAAATGCACTAAACACCAAGGGTGCCGACTTCTTTCGCCAAGCTATAGCTTTGTAATAGAGCAGATACCTAAGTTTCAATAATTATATAGAACCCCAGCCGCAAGGCCGGGGTTTTGTATTTTATGTGTAATTACACCGATTGAGAATGATTACACAGATGGCAATGTGACAACTAACTAATTTGCTTTGCCTTTCTCTGCGTCTTTACTTTGCGCCCTCTGCGTGAAACTGTATTCATTCTTTCATACCTTCACACCTCAAATACATGCACTTATGAGCAGCTCGAAAGATTTGCACGATAACCGCCGCAACTATACCCTTAGTCAGCTAACCGAAGACCATATATCACCTAATCCATTTCAGCAATTCGGCACTTGGTTCGATGAGGCAGGCAAGGGTGGAATACTTGAACCTAATGCCATGGCACTATCAACCGTAGATGCCAACGGCAGGCCAAGTAGCCGCATAGTATTGCTAAAGGCATTTAGCGAAGATGGCTTTGTGTTCTACACCAATTACCATAGCCGCAAGGGCAGAGATATAGCAGCCGATGACCAGGTAGCTTTGCTGTTTTTTTGGGATAAGCTAGAGCGACAGGTACGCATAGAAGGCAAGGTAGAAAAGACTACCGCCAACCTATCGGAAGAGTACTTTACCAGCCGCCCGTACGAGAGCCGCCTAAGCGCCGTGGTAAGCGAGCAGAGCGAGGAGATACCCAACCGCGAATACCTGGAAGATAAATTGATAGCCCTGCGACAGCAGGAAAGCATAAAGCGCCCCGAGCACTGGGGCGGCTATATAGTTAAGCCCGATTACTTCGAGTTTTGGCAGGGCCGCGCCAGCCGCCTGCACGATAGGATAGTGTACGAGCTTGACCACGGCGCATGGAAGATAAAGCGCTTGGCACCTTAAGGATATAGTAACCCTACATCACGTTTATTTAAAGCCCTATTAGCAATACCGCAACGGTAATGGCGCAGCTTTGCATGGTGCAGCAGGCAGTCGGAAGCGCTGCTGCGCAAAATGGATAGCGAGGGAAACGCCCATGATGTTTGCAGCGATGCATACGGAGGCGTTTACCCCTACGGACCCCGCCAAAACCACCCCTATGCTATACATACTCATAGCTATATCATTTATTAGCACCCTAGCCTTGCTAGGTTTAGATGCCTTCCGCCACGCCTTGATGCAAACACGCATTAAACACTACTACCGTAAACTGATAGATGTCGCTTTTGTGCTAACCATAGCCAGTATAATACTTACAAGCGTAATAGGCTTTGTACAGAAGGGCAATACCGCTGCTGCTACTGCGCAGCAGGTGGCGGAAAGGTAGTCCGGCCCCAAAACTCGTTGGAGTATATCGCCGGACAATCTTTCCATCTCGAAATTTTAAGGCGTAGGCGTGTGTAGGTATCGCCGCTGCGTATAGGGTACTTAGCTATTAGCATTCCATTAAGCTTCAGCATAAGTTGGCGCGCGCTAGTGCCGCAGCCACCGCTATGCCCGCCCGCTACTTGTACCCAATTGCTGGTACTATCCAGTGCTTCTATAACCGTATATCCTATCCTGTTGCCCTCGCCTACAAAAAATAACGAGTCGCTATTATTATGCATAAACACAGGATATGCCTTGTTTGAAACCATTATTTGCTCATACTCTCCAGTATCGGCAATGCGCCTATGCTCAGCATGAGAAAAGTATGTGATAATTGAAGTGTCAACGAAAAGCTCTATTTGTCCCGCCTTATGAATAGGATAATTGCCTTCGTAGAATGTATCGAGCGAATAACATTGCCAAGCAGGCAAAGGGAAATCAAGCATATTGATATTATGAGTACTAGGGCCCATATAATATACCGGCAGAACAGAACCTACCTCGTAATCAAACGGCTCAATATGCCAATGGTAAGGGCTTTCTGCAATGGTTACGCCATTAGCTGCGGTACGTATAAGGTGCTTATCGCGCTGGCAGGCTGCAAGTAAAAAAAAGCAAATGAAGATAGCAGAGGATATACGCATAAGCACTTTATACTACTTTGATGTAGCAAGGGCTGTAATTACATAAATCAATTAACCCTAATAATCTAAATCGGGAAAATCGTCGCCGTTCCTGCTGTTTCGGCCCGTAGCCATCTTCCAGAAATATACAATAATAGCTATGCCTATTAGCACCCATAAGCCCACGTGCATTACTTCTTCTATTTGTTGTTCCATGGTTTAATTTTTAATCATCCCAGCCTGGAATGTTTCCACTATTAGCAAAGCGTTTTATGCCTATGCAAACTGTCCAATTTTTTAAGGGGTGGTATCAACTTATTTTTACAATTGCCTGTAAGTCAAAATATTGTGTGGGTAGGGGGTAGCAGTTTTTTTCAATTGCTACCCCCCTGATACATGCGGTTCTGTAAGATACCTATGCACCTATATATTACAACCTTTTCAGCTTATCCCACAGCTCGGGCAGCATTTTAATAACCGCTGTTTGCCTAGCAAAGGTGCGCGCCTCTACTGCTGGGTAGCCTATATATGTTTTGCCGCCCTCTAGGCTTTTGGCTACGGCACTAGTGGCCATTACCGTTGCTCCATCGCCTATCTCTATGTTTTTGTTTACTGCTACCTTGCCGTATAGGGTTACACGGTTGCCCACCTTGGTGTTGCCCGCTATGCCCACTTGCCCTGCCAGTATGCAGTGCTCGCCTATTTTTACATCGTGGCCTATGTGTACCTGGTCGTCAAGCTTGGTACCCTTACCTATTATGGTGTCGCTGCTTACGCCAGCATCTATGGTGCAGCCTGCGCCTATTTCCACATCGTCTTCTATTACTACCTTGCCTGCGCTGTGCATTTTTTCGTAGTGTGTAGGGTGGCGCTTGTAGTAAAAAGCATCGCTGCCTATGGTAGTGTTGGCGTGTACTGTTACGTTATCACCTATCTCGCTGTAGTTATATATAGTTACGTTGGGGTGAATGACACAGTTCTTCCCAATCTTTACAAACTCGCCTACAAAGGCATTGGGGTATATGTAAGTTTCAGTACCTATTACTGCAGAGCCCGACACCAGTTGCTGTGCAAACACATCGGGCTTAAACCGCTGCGCTAACTCGTTGTATGCCTTAAATGGATTCTCGGTATACAACAAGGCCTTACCCTGTGGTGCATCAAGTTTTTTGTTGATGATGATAAAGCTGGCGCTACTGCGCAGGGTAAAGTCGTAGTACTTTTCATGGTCTACAAAAGTTATATCGCCGTGCTGTACGTTGTGTATCTCGTTAAGGCCTGTAACCAGTGCATCGGCATTGCCTATCACTTCGCATTGTGTCCATTCGGCTATTTGGCTTAAGGGTATCGCTTCTTTAAACTTCATACCCCGAAAATAAGATGTGCGGGGATATAGGGAAGGAGAATTTTATTGTGTGTGAAACGCATTGGAACGCGGATGACACAGATAACACGGATAATACAGATTTAATTATCACTAAACTCTTATGTTCTCTCCTTTATGCCTTCGTGCCCTTGTGGCAAAAAGTTATCGGTGTAATCTTTTTCAATCTGTGTAATCCCATACTACATGGCCACTACCGAGCGGAAGAACTCAACGCCTTTACTGTTAAGCGCATTGGTATATTCTACGCCACCTACGTTGAACACTACTGCTCCACCTACTTTGCCCAAGTACACTGTGCCCGATACAAATTCGCTGCCGTGTATCAAACACATAATGTTGGCAGTAGGTGTAGTGCTTGGTTTATCTATCGCTATTTCGGTTATAAAGTCCTGCAACATAGCTATGTTTTCGCCCTCTACGCTTATGCTGCCGGCACCACCTTGTAGCATGGTAA
>JAFDYM010000401.1 GCA_018267435.1 Bacteroidota bacterium
CGAAGGCAAAAAAGGATTGAACGCGGTAGATGTTAAACTAGCATAATAGTACCAATCTAATCAGCGAAAGCCCTGCCCTTATACGGCGGGGCTTTTTGTTTATGTGTGATTACACAGATTTGGAAAGAGATTTGACAGATAAGCTAAGTCTTTAGCCGCGAAGGCGCGAAGACTCCAAGAAATAATAAGAAGTAAAAAGTCCACAGTAAGTAAGCACGTGGTGCAAAGCAGTACGAGCTAGACGCGATAGCACCGCCCATAATTTTCTAGTTCCTATTTTTTGTACGCTGATGCCTATGGCATGCGCAGATGATTATGATTGAAAGGATCAGCAGTATTTGCTTTACCATTTTCAATCCGTGTAAATCTGTGTTATCCGCGTCATCCGTGTTCCAATGCGCTCTGCATTTACTCGAACCTAATAGCCTTAACGGGCGATATGCGCGATACCAGCATAGATGGTAGTATAAGCAGCAATAAGGTAATGGCTATGGTGCCTACGTTCAGTATCAGTATCCACCACCAGTTTAGCTCAACGGGGGCATAGCTTAGGTAGTAACTCTCTTGTGGTAGCCTTATTAGGTGGAAGTACTTTTGAACCAAGCATACGCCTAAGCCCGCTAGGTTGCCAAACAGTAAGCCCACGCCGATAATAACCGCGCTATAGTAAAGGAATATGCGGCGTATGGAAATATTACCCGCACCCAGCGCCTTCATTATGCCTATCATATTGGTGCGCTCCAGTATCAATATCAGTAGTGCCGTTACCATGTTTATGGCGGCTACCACTATCATCAATATCAATATAATCAGCTCGTTCATGGTCTGTAGGTCCAGCCAATCGAATATGCCTGGCGTAATGCCTTTGATAGTCTGTACATCTAGCTGCGGATTATTGATTCGGCTATATACATCATCGCTTAGTACATCTATAGGGTCTTTGCGCAGTTGCTGTAGTTGTTCATCGCCAAGCAAGCCACCGAACAAGGTGATGAAATAAGACTTATCGCGGCTCTTGAACAGGCTGCCTTCCTTCAAAAAAACCTCGAAGCCGCCCACAGTATCGGGCCCCCAATTGTTCAGGTCTTGTATTACGCTAATATCAGTTATGGCATAGCGCGAGTCGAATTCTTCAAGCCCAGTTTCATATATGCCACATACCTTAAAGGGGCGGTTGCGAATGCTGTTGCCCATAAAGGTAACGGTAACTTTATCGCCCACGGCTACCTGTAGGCGCTTGGCAGTAAGTAGCGATATAAGTATATCCTTACGCCCAACGTTGGTATCGTTCTTTACTATATCGCCCTGCTTAAGGTAGGGCTTCATATTGCTCCAATCGAAGTCGCGGCCCACACCGCGAAGGATGATGCCCTCGAAGTCGTCGTCTGTCTTCAACAAGCCACCTTTAAGTGCTGTAACTTGTATGTGTCGTGCCTCGGGTATTATGGTGCTATCGGTATAGAAATCTTGGTACTTGTATATGGCTTGCTCCTGCAATGAACTGCTTAGGCTAAAAGGCACTATCTGCATATGCGACCAAAAGCCCAGCACCTTGTTGCGTATCTCCTTCTGAAAGCCGTTTATCATGCTGGTAGCAATTATCATGGTGCTAAGGCTTAGCGCCACTGCTACTATAGCTATGCGTATAATGAACGAAGAGAAGCTCTTTCGGCTGCTAAAGGCTATTTTGCGTACTATGAAAAACTCTAAGTTCAATACAGCTTGTTTAATTCTTCTATTTTCGCAAAAATAGCTTTTATAAATACAATTGGTTCACGCAAAGCAAAATACAAAGGCTACGCAAAGAACGCAGAGATAAACCCTTAATTTATCAAAAACTTTGCGTTCCTCTGCGTCTTCAACTTTGCGCCCTCTGCGTGAAACTGTATTTTAATATTTGAGACATGAAGAATAACATGAGAATACTTACCACAGCCCTTGCGCTATTGCTACTTGCTGCCTGCCAGGCGCAAACGCCTAATGTACCCACTGCACAACCGGTAGTAAAAAGTACCCCTGCCAGTAGGCAAAGCCGCATAGTATGTGGCGCCGAGCGCACCAAAGAGGTAGTAGCACTGCTGCAAGGCAAAAAGGTGGCCCTACTGGTAAACCAAACCGCCATGGTGGGCAAAACCCATTTGGTAGATACCTTGCTTGGCTTAGGCATAGATGTAGTAAAGATATTTGCGCCAGAGCATGGCTTTCGCGGTGGTGCCGATGCTGGTGAACACGTGAACGACAGCATAGATAAGCGCACAGGCATACGCATAGCCAGTATGTATGGCGATAAGAAGAAGCCAAGCGCCAAGGACCTTGAAGGTATAGATATAGTAGTGTTCGATATACAAGATGTGGGCTTGCGCTTCTTTACTTACATATCATCGCTACACTACCTTATGGAAGCATGTGCCGAGAACAACAAAGAAGTGCTAGTGCTAGATAGGCCAAACCCTAACGGATGGTATGTAGATGGCCCGGTGATGCAACCTGCCTTTAAATCGTTTGTAGGTATGGATGCCGTGCCTATAGTGCATGGCTTAACGGTAGCTGAATATGCCCAAATGTTGAACGGCGAGAAGTGGCTAGCCAATGGCGTACAGTGTAAACTAAAAACTGTTACTTGCTTAAACTACGACCACACTAAACGTTATTCGCTACCTATTAAGCCCAGCCCTAACCTGCCTAATGACTACGCCATACAGCTATACCCGGCCGTATGCCTGCTAGAGGGGGCTAACATAAGCGTAGGTCGAGGCACCGATAAGCCTTTCCAAATGATAGGTGGCCCTAAAGTGGCCAATGCGCCCGATACCTTTACACCGAAAAGTTTACCAGGTGCTAAAACGCCACCTTTTCTAAATGAGCAATGCTTCGGCTTTGACCTTACCAAGGTAGATAACCAAATAAAGGGAGATGTGGCCGATACGGCATTTACATTTAAGTATGCTATACTTATGTACACCTTAAGTACCGATAAGGCAAACTTCTTTTTGAAGAACAACTTCTTCGATAA
>JAFDYM010000402.1 GCA_018267435.1 Bacteroidota bacterium
AGCAATTGCCCCTTTAACTGGCCCGATGGCAGCAGCGATAGTATATACATAGCTACCAACAGCGGCACTTGGAATATAAGTGCCCAATGCGCAGTGTGCACTAGCAATGTAGCAGTGCATATAAACGTTACACCCAAGCCCTATTTGCTAGAGAAAGCCACAGATATATGCGAAGGAAAAACGCTGCCCTATACCTTGATAGGACAATACATAAGCGATGCGCTATGGGCAGATGGCAGTACCGGCACATCATACAGCTTCGATAGTGCGGGTACGTATGCATTGATGCTTTACAACAATGGATGTACGCAAGCTGATACGCTTAGCGTAAACATGATAGATTGCCGCACCTGCGACTTATATCTGCCCAATGCATTTACACCCAACGGCGATGGCAACAACGATGCCTTTGGCGCATATACCAACTGCACGCAAATCATTCAGTTCAGCCTACAGGTGTTCAACCGCTGGGGCGAGAAAGTGTACGAAACAAACGACTTGGATGCCGCTTGGGATGGCACGCACAAAGACCAAGCCGCGCCTGAGGCTACCTATGTGTACTATGTAAGCATTAGCTACAATACCGCTACCGATGCGGAGACAAGAAAATATAAGGGTAGTGTAATGCTGATAAGGTAGAGGCAACCCTCCTCTCTTTGCGCCCGTTTATGTGTAAAGAAACGGCATGAAATACTTAGCGCTAATGTTATTGGGCATGGGCTTAACAGCATGCAACCAGGGCAAAAACAAGTGTGTGCCCCTAACAAACAACGACTGCGTATGCACCGAGGAGTACCGCCCCGTTTGCGGCTGCGATAGCACAACATACAGCAATACCTGCCAAGCACGTTGCGTACAGGTAGATATAGCATACGACAGCCCTTGCGCCAAACAATAACACTTATACTATGAAGAAACTAGATTGGATATTGTTAGCAGCCTTAATGGTGGCTACGGCTTTTAAAGAGAAGAACTAAAAAAGCAACCGATGAAATCAAGCATCCTTATATTAAGCATAGCACTGTTAAGCCTAGCAGCCTGCTGCGACCACGAAAAGTGCGTGGCCAATCCTAAACCCGATTGCGTAACCACAATGGATATAAACCCCGTTTGCGGCTGCGATGGTGTAACGTACACCAATGCCTCAGTAGCTGCATGTAATGGCGTAGATGTAGCACATACTGGTGCTTGCCAATAAATTGCTACTTTAGTAGTAAATTCATATTTATGAAAGCTGCGTATATGCTTATAGTAATAGTAACAGTTTTTACAATCATGCCAAAAAGATGATTGCCATGGCAACTTTACCAAAGGCTTTTGCCCGCAAAACTACGCTCCTGTTTGTGGTTGCAACCATATAACATATGGAAATAGTTGTGAAGCTTCTCGCGCTGGAGTAAATATTGTTCATAACGGAGCCTGTAAATAAAATACAACACCATGAAATCAGCATATATCATACTAAGCGTATTGACTATCTCTATAGCCTCGTGCAAAAGCAAGGAGGTATGTGTAGCCAAGCAGAACCCAGACTGCATGTGCACCATGCAGTACGACCCTGTTTGCGGCTGCGATGGCAAAACCTACGGCAACGCCTGCTCGGCAGAGTGTGCTAACATAAGGGTGGTAAGTAAGGGAGAGTGTCCGTCGAAGTAATTAGTAGTTCAACAACTCCCCTATCGCATCTGCTACTTTATCGGCATTCGGCAGCATGGCTTTCTCTAGGTTCTCGTTAAGCGGTACAGCAGGGGTATTTACCGCGCCAATTATCTTAACGGGTGCATCTAGGCTTTGGAAGCAGTTGCTTGATATACGGCCTGCCAGTGCCTCGGCAAATGAGTGTGTGATGGTCTCCTCGGTTAGCACCAATACCTTACCGTGCTTTTGTACCGATGCATAGATGGCCTCTTCGTCCAATGGGTTCAAGGTGCGTAGGTCAACTACCTCAACCTGTCCTTCGTATTGCTTAGCAGCGTTGATGGCCCAATGCACGCCCATGCCATAGGTTATCACCGTTATGGTTTCGCCGTTCTCGGTGCGTTCATCATCGGCATGTAAGGCTATGCGCGCTTTGCCAAGCGGCAATACGTAGTCCTCGCTCGGCTCTATGCACTTGGCTAGGTCGGTGCCTTTTACCTTGCTCCAGTATAGGCCCTTATGTTCAAATATCACCACCGGGTTAGGGTCGTAGTAGGCGGCCTTTAGCAAGCCCTTCATATCGGCGGCATTGCTTGGGTAGGCTATCTTTATGCCCTTCATTTGCAACACAAAACTTTCTACACTGCTGCTGTGGTACGGACCACCGCTGCCATACGCGCCGATAGGTATGCGGATAACGCAGCCCACGGGCCACTTGCCATTGCTAAGGTAGCACGAACGCGATACCTCGGTAAATAGCTGGTTAACGCCCGGGAATATATAGTCGGCAAACTGTACTTCTACTATGGGCTTGCAGCCGGTGGCGCTCATGCCCACCGTTGAGCCTATGATATACGCCTCCATTATCGGCGTGTTGAACACGCGCTTATCGCCATACTTTTTAGCCAACAGTGCCGCCTCGCGGAACACACCGCCAAGCTCCCCTCCTACGTCTTGCCCATATAGCAAACTCTCAGGGTGCTCGCGCATTATCTCGTCCACGGCGTGTAGTGCGGCATCTACCATTACTACGCTTTGTCCGTTGGCGGGGGTACGCTCGCCTTGCTCTTCGGTTATAGGTGTGGGCGCAAATATGTGCGTCAACAGGTCATCCGCCGTAGGGCTTGGCTCCTGCTGTGCACGCTCAAACTCTGCCAACACATAAGCCTTTGCTTCGGCTTCTATCTCGGCCATTTGCTCGGCATCGGCTATGCCTCCATACAATAGGCTTTTCTTTAACTTATTAAAAGGGTCGCGCGCTGCATCGCTTTCTAGGTTGTCTTTCGGTCGGTACCATTCCTTGCGCACACCGCTGGTGTGGTGGTTCAACAATGGCACCTTGGCATGTACTAAGTATGGTATGCGGTTAGTGCGTACTTCGGCCACTACGCGGCGCAGTGCATCATAGCACTCTGCAAAGTCGCTACCGTTTATGCTCTCCACCTTCAAGCCCTTAAAGCCCTTGGCATAATCGGGCGCATCCATAGCGCGTATTTCCGATGAGTGCGCCGATATATCCCACTCGTTATCTTGCACCAAATATATAATGGGGTATTGGTGGAGCACCGCCATTTGCAGTGCCTCGCTTACCTCGCCCTCGGTCATCGAGCCATCGCCCAACGAGCATATTACAATAGGCTCCTCGCCTTTCTTAAAGCTCGATAGTGCTTGCTCCTCTTTATACTTTATACCCTGCGCTGCGCCCGTAGCAGGTATTACCTGCATACCTGTAGCGCTCGATTGATGCGGTATCTTCGGCATATCGGCACGGTTGCTGCTGGGGTGGCAATAATAGGTCCTGCCTCCGCTAAAGTAGTCGGAGCCTTTTGCCATTAACTGCAGCATCAACTCGAAAGGTGTAAAGCCCATACCTAGCATCATACTATCGTCGCGGTAGTAAGGAAAAACAAAATCCTGCGGCTTTAGCTGGTAGGCTGCGGCCAACTGTATAGCCTCGTGCCCGCGACTAGTGGCATGCACATATTTGGCGCACACATCCTTGCGCGCCTCGTACAGCTCGGCCATTGCCTTGGCAGTACACATTTGCCTAAAGGCCTTCAGCAGCACCTTCTGTTCGGGCCTTAAATCTGTTTCAGTATCCAATGTTGCAAAACTCATAGTACTTGTCGGAAATCTACAATGAGGAATGAATATAGTAAAAGCCGCGAAAAT
>JAFDYM010000403.1 GCA_018267435.1 Bacteroidota bacterium
ACTGGCTTTGCGTTTACAGTACAATCTTGCAGTAAAGAGGAAGCCAACCAGGCACCTACCATAGCTTTGGTAGAACCGGAAATGAATGCCACCGTTACACTTGGAAGTGAGATACACGTAGAAGGTACAGCAACCGATGATAACGAACTGCACGAAATGGCAATATGGATAACCTATATGGGTGACACGGTAAAAACCCTGTACCCTACGGTACATGCACTTAAAACCTACGACTTCCATACCCACTACGAGCCGGTAGCTGCAGGCAGCTATACCGTAAACGTAGTAGTAGCCGACCACGAGGGGCTAACTGCCAGCGAAACGAGGACAGTAACGGTTCAATAAATAAACCCTGCATACAAAGCAAAAGCCACTAAGCACATAGCTAGTGGCTTTTTGCATTAAAAAAGGGCAACACAAACGTGCTGCCCCTAGGGTGTATGTCGCGAAGGTCGCGCCACTTACATATCATGTATTTCTATTGTTTTCAGCTACAATAGAACTTTCAGTATAATGCTGCTATAGTTGGTAGTATTAACTGCTTAACGAAAATAGATAGGTTACAAGCTTCTAAACATGAGTACCATCAGCGATAGTATTGAGCCTAATCAGCCTAGTATTCTTTACTTAGCAGCTGTCATCATTTTGCATTGGCGGTAGCTGCTGGTCAGCCATTTAACTTCTTACGCAAATTTCACTTCCTTAAATTGCCTCAATTTTCTGATTATCTTAACTTTCCTAACTACTATTGCCAACTCATGATTCTTGAAGCTACCAACATACATAAGCGCTATGGCAACCTAGAAGTACTTAAAGGCGTATCGCTGCAGGTACAAAAGGGAGAAATAGTGTCGCTGGTGGGGCCATCTGGCGCGGGTAAAAGCACCCTGCTGCATATAGTTGGCACGCTTGATAAACCTGATAGCGGCGAAGTACGCATAGAAGGCAAAGAAGTATTCAAGCAAAGCGAGAAAAGCCTTGCTGCCTTCCGCAACAAAAGCATCGGCTTTATCTTTCAGTTCCACCACCTACTGCCCGAGTTTACAGCTATAGAGAATGTATGCATACCTGCCTTTATACATGGCACCGGCAAGCGCGAGGCGGAAGCACGCGCCAAGGAGCTATTAAGTATGCTGAACCTTAGCCACCGCTTTGAGCATAAGCCTACCGAACTTAGTGGCGGCGAGCAACAGCGCGTAGCCGTAGCCCGTGCGCTAATGAACAACCCCGCCATCATTATGGCAGATGAACCTAGTGGCAACCTAGACACCAATAATGCCCGCGACCTACACAAGCTCTTCTTCGAACTGCGCGACAAGCTGAACCAAACCTTTATAATAGTAACCCATAACGAGGAGCTAGCCAACATGGCCGATAGAAAGGTGAATATGAAGGATGGAAATGTGGTGAGCTAGTGGTTAGAAAACATTAGAACGCGGATGACGCGGATAACACAGATCAACGCGGATTTTTTATACCAATTCATACATTTTCTCTCTCATCTAGCCCTCGCTTTATCCCTTTTTAGGGGCGCGTTGTTGTAATATATTGTTCGTATTCCATTTAACCTTTGTGTTCTTTTTGAAAAAGCTTTGTGCTCTTAGTGGTTAAGGCTTTAATGTAGCTACTGGCACACATCTTTACTCTGTTACAGCAAAGCTGATAGCCATGAAGACCTACCTACTTATAGCCGCTGCCTCCATAACAATATTTGCTTCGCAAAGTTGCCGCAAGTGCTATACATGCACTAGCCCTAACCTAGTAGAAGAAATATGCCGCATAGATGGCCGCTACGAGTATGCCGAGCGCGGCTGGCTAACCGATGGGCAGGGCGATACGCTGGTTTGCAAGTTCTAATCTTCGAACATTAACTCGCAGGTTTTACCGCCGTTCGTATATTCATCGTACCAGCACAGCAAACCCAAGCCTATACCAGGGTCGCCCTGATTGGTACTGCTTACGTAGTTACCATCGGTTAAAAAACAATCCCACCACTCAAGTACATGCTGCGTGCCGCCTGCACCGTCTTGCCCTTGGTTATCGTTGTTCGACATACGCCATTTGCCATCGGCTACGTTATAGTAAAACACATAGCCAGTACGCATAGCAGCAGCGGTTTCAATATTACTGTTCCACCTGCGCATAAAAGCCCTTACGCCGCAGCCGTCTTCATCGCCACATAGCTCCCCTATTATAGCCATATCAAGCGGTATGGTTTTACCTACCGATGTAGAATATTGAGATGAGATATAATAACGCTTATCGGTTTTAACGTATGTAGATGCAGATACTGTACCATCATAATTTTTTACGCCTTGGGCTATACTGGTATTGCTAGCCTTTACCACTTTCCACCCTGATATGTAGCAGTTGCCGCCACCACTATAGTTAAACAATGCTTGTGGCGTAAAGTAGCGGCTACCTGTTTTAAATGTACCTGTAGCTGAGCCAAAACCACTTATATAGCCCGATACTTTTGTCCAACTGCTACCGGGGTTGGTATTGCTCATTACCCAATAGCCATAAGTACCAGGGTTACCGCCTGGGCTTCCAAAGTTTGCATCATAGTCTATACTGCCCATATAGTGCCCATTGCTACCGCTTGTGTTCTTAATGTAGCACTCCATGTAATACGTTGTGTTATCCTCTATAGGTATATACGGAAAGCCTGAATTGTAAACACCACCTACGTTTACGGCACCAGCTACCTGTATGCTCCAGCCGCCTGGGGCAGTAGCATCGTTTACCCAAGATACTGCACTACTATTAAAATATGCTTGTAACTCGGCATTAGTCCATGTAGGATCTATACCCAACAAATCGGTACCTGCCGAATGGCCCAAAGGGTACTTTTGCGAATTACTGATACGCGTACTTGTACGCAACAAATCGCCCGCTACCTCTAGCTTGGCCGCAGGGGCGGTAGTACCCACACCTACATTGCCATTGGCAGCAAAGGTAGCTGTATATACACCTTGGTCGCCTGTAGTTCCTCCTGTATGTATATCAAGACCCGAAGCACCTGCTACGCGTATACGCGCATTGCTACCCGAGCCGCCATCCAAGGGATTAATCCATACAAAACGGCTATTGTCGTTATTCTGTATTTGCAAAGCCGAGGTCCATGAGCCTGGGTAACTTCCATAGTTCAGTTGCGCCTGTCCATCGCTAAGTATAGTAAGTGTGCGCGTGTTTGAAGTTGTACCGTTAGTACCTATTATTGCACCGCCACCTGTTACATGCAGCCTTGCAGCCGGTGTAGTTGTACCTATACCTACATTACCGTTGCTATTCAATATTGTAACACGGGTGGTGTTTGCCGTTTGCAGTTGCATATCTTCATCGTAAGTACTTACAATACCTTCATCAACTATCAAGCGCTTATTGAAATAAAACTGTGTTCTATCGGTAGAAATATGCGCATAAGTTGAGTTTTGCGCGCCCATATCAATAAAGCCATATGCACTTGTGATACGTGCCGCCGTTCCCGCACCTTGGGTTATTGAAGTATTGGCATCGGTAAGCTGTATTGCACCTGCACGGCCATTACCGCTTATCCAAAAATTAGTGCCGCTTTGCGCACCCGCAAACTGGTTCTGCACATAGTTATTGCTGCCGCCAGCTACGGTTATGGTAGTTACATCGGGCACACTATGTATAAAACTATAACCTGCAAGGCTAGTTATTTGGCTTATAGCCCACCCATCGGCATAGGTTTCCAATTGGTTGTTATACCCTTGCGTATATTGCGTAACCGATATTTTAGGATATAGGTAAGATGCTGCCTCATCGCCCAATATAACCGCTATTGTATTTGTACTAGTATTTCGGGCAAGGCGCACTTGTAGTTTCTTGGCACCTACGTTGGTGTAGCCGTAGTTTATAAAGTTATCGTTTACGTACATGTATGCCCCTATATTCAATTCAAAAGGTGCTGTATTATCATAAAAGTACCCCTCTACCTTTAAGGTAAACATTACATTACTGTTCCATGGGTGGGTAGTATTTATTACAAATGCTCCTGCAGCAGTACTACTTTCAATAGAGTAGGTAGCTACGTTGCGGTATATTGTGTAACTATTAGTACCTTCTATCGACATATTGTCGCCTATCTTAAAGTTGCCCCCTACTTCCAGCTTAGTTTGGGGTGTTATAGATGTAACGCCTATACCCACGCTAGTACCGTTATCAAACACTTGGCTTGCGGCCAATACTTTAGGGGCGGTAAACTTAGGCAAATAGTTATTGGCACCACTGCCCCCTACTTTACCATCAAAGGCATTCCAATCGGTAGATGATAACCATCCGTTAGCGCTTGTTCCCGACTGTGTCATGGATATATTTGGTGTGGTACTTGGTGTGCTTACACTTATAGGCGCAGTAGCCGATACCGCAGTAACCGTACCCGCGCCTGCGTTATCTGCCGCTGGAGCCCAAGCTGTACCGTTCCATTTCATCACCTCGTTAGTAGCTGGTGCTGTAGACGACACGGGCCTACCCTGCAGTCCATCTACTGTAGGGTTGGGGTATGTACCGTTCAAATCGCCATTGGCAGTACCATTTGGCGGCAACGCTGTAGGTGCGCCACTAAGGTCGCTATAGTTTACCTGCCCAAATTCATAGGCTGTATTAGTGCTATTTCGGCGCATATACTGGCTACCTGCCGTAGCGCTAATGCCCGTTACTGGGCTACTACCATTACCTTGCACAATGCCCGTTACAGTGTTTACACCTGTACCGCCATTACTTACAGGTAGTACATTATTCACCTTGCTAGTTAGGTCAATTGTATTGTTTTGAATATCGTTGCCAGTAATACTGCCGTCAAGCACTTTGGCGCTGTTTATAGCATTATTGGCCACCGTAGGGTTAGGGTAAGTACCACTAAGGTCGCCACCGGCGGCACCGCTTGGTGGGCCACCTGCTCCTTCGCCTATAGCTTTCCATTGGGCACCATCCCAATACTCCGCACGGTTAGTAGTAACGTTGAAAATAAGCATACCCTTATTGCTGGCATTAAGGGTAGCACCTAAGGCGGTGGCATCGGCAGTGGTTAAGCGCGGTATATACATACCTTTTGTAGTAGAACTTACATCCAGCGCGGCTTTAGTATCGGGTGTAGGCGTGCCTATACCTACAGTACCCTGTATTATTGCACCATCGGCCGGGGCTGTATTTACACCTGAATAGGTATTACCTACGGTAATACCACCTTTTACATCAAGTTTACTTTTAGGGTCGTTGGTACCTATACCTACGTTTTGCTGTGCACTTACTACCATGCCACATAGCATAGCAATAACCAATAGGGGTAAATGTTTTTTCATGTGTCGGTTTAACGGGGTAACTAGTTACAATATACTAAGGCATTCAACAAATGTCAAATACCATACCCATTTAGCGTTTCCATTACTTAACTAGCAGAATTAGCAAAAAGCACATTATACAGTTTCCAAATACTGTCTATTATACTACCCCCCCTGTTCAAAATGCAATACGTATTACAAGCGTATTTGCGAATGAATATGTAAGGATACATACATGACTATAAACACAAAAGCCACCTTCACGGGTGGCTTTTGTGTTTATAATTGGGTGGTTTTTATTTCCACTCTATTTCTTCGTCATCGCTTATTTGTGGTGTACTGTTGTTTACTACTGTACTAACTACTACAGGTTCTTCTATCTTTTCGTTCGAAACTTCTACTTGACTAACTTCCTCAATTTCACCTTCGCTTTGTACTTTGGCAGGGCGTTCGGCATCGTAATCGTACTCAGGCATCAACTCGGTTTTAATATAGTCCATGGTTTCGTTCAGGCCTTCCATAAACTTCTTAAAATCTTCTTTGTACAGAAAGATTTTATGGCTATCGTAACCTTCTCCTTCAAACTTCTTTTTGCTTTCGGTAATAGTTAAAAAGAAATCGCCTTGTTTAGTGCTGCGTACATCAAAAAAATAAGTTCTGCGCTTACCTGCTTTCAACTTCTTGCTAAAGTAGCCGCTGTACTTATTGCCATTATTATTCTCCACTGGTTCTACTAGGTTTAAGGGGGTGAACAAAGGTTTATGTTTGCAAGCTAAGTTACTATTAATATTAATTAATTGCAACCAATTAGCCCAAAAATACCATAATGACAGTACATTTTCCTACATTTTTCACCCAATAGGCGCCTCGTCGGCACGCTGATGCTGTTCGCTAAGCTGCTTAGTATATATCTCGGCATACAATCCGTTGCGGCGCAATAGCTCATCGTGCGTACCTTGCTCGGCTATTTTGCCCTCATCTAGCACCAGTATATTATCAAAGTGTATCAACGAAAAAATGCGGTGTGTTATAATCAAGGCTGTTTTGCCGCGCAGTACTACATCTAGGTTTTGTTGTATCTGCTTTTCGGTACTGGCATCTACGGCACTTAGGCTATCGTCAAGTATCAATACATTCGGCTGCTTAATAAGTGCGCGCGCTATGCTTATGCGCTGCTTTTGTCCGCCCGAAAGTGTAACGCCCCTCTCCCCTACCATGGTATCGTACTGCTCGGGGAAGCGTTCAATTTCGTTACCTATGCTAGCATGGTGCGCAAACTGTACTGCGTGTTCGCGTTCTACCTTTTCCAAACCAAAGCCGATATTCTCGGTAATGGTTTCGGAAAACAAGAAAACATCCTGTGGCACAAAGCCCACCTGCTTACGCAGGCTGCCCAATTTATATTGGCGCACATCGGTACCATCTACATATATGTGTCCCTTAGTAACATCGTACATACGCATTACTAGGTCGGCTATGGTAGTTTTGCCGCTACCTGTTCTACCTATTATAGCTATGCGCTCGCCTGCCTTTATCTTAAAGTCTACATCCTTCAAGGCAGTTATGCCCGTATTAGGGTAAGTAAACGATACATGGTCGAATACAATTTCGCCTTTTATAGGGTGTTCTATAGTTCCTGTGTCAGGTACATTCGATTCCTGGTGCATAAACTGGTTGATACGCCTTTGCGAAGCTATGGCTCGCTTAATCATGCTAGCCGTCCAACCTAGGCTGCTTACAGGCCACATTAGCATATTGGTGTACATTATAAATGTAGCCAGGTTGCCTGCACTAAGTTTGGCATTGCCCACCTTTACCCCACCTACGTACACTACTATTATTATACTACAACCTATCAAAAAGGTCATGATAGGAAAATACAGTGCATCTAGTTTTGCTAGGCGCAACTGCTTCTGCTTATATTCCTCGCACTCTTTTTCAAAGTGGCTAAGCATCTCCTTTTCGCGCGCATAAGCCTGCACCACGCGTATACCCGAATAGGTTTCCTGCGCATCTACGGTTAGGCTGCTTAGCTTTTCTTGTATTACAGTGCTGCTCTTTTCTATCTGCTCGTTTATAAAGTAGATAAGCACCGATAGCACTGGTAGCGGTATTAATACATACATCGTAAGCTCGGCATTGATGGTAAACATTGATACCGTGACAAACAGGATTGTAAATAGTAGGTTTACCGAATACATAATAGCCGGGCCTGCATACATACGTACACGGCCCACATCTTCGGTTATGCGGTTCATTAGGTCGCCGGTATTGTTTTGGCGGTAGAAGGTCAAATCCAGCTTTTGGTACTGGTCGTACATATCCTCCTTCAAGCTATATTCAATTAGGCGCGATACAACTATGATTGTTTGACGCATTAAAAAGGTAAAGGCCCCTGCTAGCAAGGCTACACCTAGGTATGCCAAAAATAGCTTTAGAACCTGCCAGCCCAAGCCCTCCTTGATAGTTTCGGCCAACTGGCCACCGTTTTTAATATCTTTTAAGCTTTGGCCTATCAGGTCAACGGCATTTCCGGTTATCAGCGGGTTAACGGCGTTCAAAAAGTTGGCGCAGATAACAAAGAAAATACCTGCACCTATGCGCCACTTATATTTAACGAAGTATTTATTTAGGGAAGCTAACTCTTTCACAATGTGTATTCTATCAAATTCTCAACAATCATTCCAACACCCCAAGGCATAGGATTTTACCCCTCGTTTTGGCTTTACAAAATTAATCTAACTTAGCCCCGCCTTAGCAAAGGCGAAGCTAATTAAAAAACATGTTATGAGCGCGGAAACCAGTGTAATAAGCAATGTGGAGAAGAGGGAGGCGAATGTGTTTGCCATGGTAGAACCTATGGAGCACGAGCAGGTAATGTACTTCAACGATAAGGAAACAGGACTAAAGGGTATTATAGGTATTCACAACACGGTTCTAGGTCCATCGTTAGGTGGTTGCCGTATATGGAATTATGAGAACGAAAGCGATGCCCTATGGGATGTATTGCGCCTTAGCCGTGGTATGACTTTCAAGTCATCGATAAGCGGTATAAACCTAGGCGGTGGCAAGGCCGTAATAATAGGCAACCCGAAAGTAAAACGCGACGAAGCCTTTTGGCGCCGCTTCGGTAAGTTTGTTGATAGCCTAAACGGCAACTATATAACCGCCGAAGACGTGGGAACATCTACCGACGTGATGAGTATAGTAATGCAGGAAACCAAGCACGTAACCGGCAAGCCTATCAGCGCTGGCGGCACAGGCGACCCTTCACCGTTTACGGCCTATGGCGTGTTTCTGGGTGTTAAGGCCAGCGTAAAACAGCTAACGGGTAGCGATAGCATGGAAGGCAAAAAGGTAGCCGTACAGGGTGTAGGCCACGTAGGCTTCTACCTTATAGGCCATTTAATTAAGGCAGGTGCCATAGTATATGTGTGCGATATAAACCAAGCCAACCTTGATAAAGCTACTAAGGAATACCCTAGCATAACAGTAGTAGCGCCTGAAGAAATCTACGGGCTAGATGTTGACGTATATGCCCCATGTGCCCTAGGTGCTACAGTTAATGGCAGTACTATTAACCAACTAAAGTGCAGCATAATAGCAGGTGCGGCCAACAACCAATTGGCAGATGAAAATGTGCACGGCCACGCATTGTTAGATAAAGGTATTATATATGCACCCGATTTTTTGATAAACGCTGGAGGTGTTATTAATTGCTACCGCGAAATACATAACCTAAGCAAGCAGCAAACAATGGACTTGATTGAGAACATTTATAGCCGTACCTTGCAGATATTCGAAAAATCGGCCAAAGAGAACATACCAACGCAGGAAGCCGCTATACGCATAGCAGTTGAACGCATTGAAAATGAAAAGAAAAAGCAGTAAAACGTAACCTAACTAATATAAAAACGTTCTTGTATAAATTATGCTGGGAAGAAGAAACCTGAGAGTGAAAGTAATGCAGGCATTGTACGCATGGGAAACCGACCGCGAAACAAACCATGCACAGTTGGATGCATTGCTTAAAAACCAGATACAGCGCTCGGTAAGCCTGTACCTAACCGACCTATTGTACCTGGTAGAAACCTGCCGCTACAGTATGGTTGACAAGGCCAAGCGTATGGCCAAGTACATTAAAACCGAGGAAGATGAAAAGGCTAGCACTACCATAGCTGCCAACCGCATTATCAAGTACTTGGAAGACAACGTGCAATTCAACACCTTGGTGAAGAAAGAAGGCATACGCAACTACCTGAACGACGATGACGTAAAAGGTTTGTTTAATGAACTAGCCAGCAAGCCTAAATACAAGGAATACGCTGCCCTTACCGAGCCTACCCTAGAGCAGGACAAGGAAATAATACACTTTATATTAAAGAAGGTAATGCCTAGCTACACCAGTTTGGAGCAGCACCTAGAGGAGTTGTTCATAAACTACGAAGATGACAACGGTCTTATCCTTTATATATTCAGCAAGTATGTTGATGGCTTTGATGAAAGCAAGAGCAATTTCTTTCAAAGCCTAGAACAATGGGAAGAAGAGAAGAAATTCGCCTTCGACTTATTGGATAAAACAATCGAACACAACAAGGAACTATCGGAACTGATAGAGCCTAACCTGAAGAACTGGGAAATGGACCGCGTGGCAATACTTGACTTGATACTGATGAAAATGGCAGTATGCGAGTTGAAGTACTTCCCTACCATACCGGTAAAGGTTTCTATCAACGAATACATCGATATATCGAAATCGTACAGCACACCTAAAAGCAAAGACTTTGTAAACGGTGTATTAGATAAGATAAAGAACCAAATGCAAGGCCGCGGCGAAATCAAGAAATTCGGACGCGGGTTGATGGAGTAATGAATGCTTTCGATGTATTTGCCTTAATACTAGCCATTGCATATGGTACGGCTTTCTATTCATGCTATATATATGGCGAAATAGGCGGTAGATACAGAGAGCAATTTGCTGCGTTTATTCTTTGTATAGCTACTCCAGCCTGCTTTGTATTCTTTATGTACAATTATGCAATAATGCCGTATAGTAAACCCAAATTTACTACAGCAACGGTTACAGGTATATACTATGCCAGAAAAGCTGGTTCTGGAAACACTTATAATTATACGGTAGCAGGTAAAATATATGCTGGTCATATGTTACGTAGCGATTACAATGACGGCGATACATTATCCATACTCTACGATTCGGAAAACCCGTCAGAATCGAAAGCTGCATACAAACTGTATTGGTATGTAAACCCATCGCTAAAAAAATACTGGCGCATACACGATAATCGTTTTAAAGAGCCTTGGCCTTAATTCACCTTTAACCCTTGGTATGTTCACAATATATCTCAATTTCAGCCGTCAGGTAATTGG
>JAFDYM010000404.1 GCA_018267435.1 Bacteroidota bacterium
AAGTAAGCCATGCGCGATATAACTACTACCGAAGATATAGACCTGCTTGTACGCAAGTTTTACGAGCAAGTAATACCCGATACTGAGATTGGCCACTTCTTTACCAAGGTGGCCGATTTTAGTTGGGAACACCACATACCCGTACTGGTATCGTTTTGGGATAGCCTGCTGCTGGGCAGCAACACCTACAAGGGCAACCCCATGGTAAAGCACCTTGACCTTAACCGACTAGCACCCTTACAGCCGCAGCACTTTGAGCGCTGGCTACAGCTATGGGTGCAAACCGTAAACGCCCTGTACACTGGCCCCAAGGCCGACGAAGCCATAAGCCGCGCACAGAGCATAGCACAGGTAATGCAGTACAAAATAGCGCAGCAGTAAGTGGGGGTACCAAAAGTGCAACCTTAAAAAAACTGCTACCCCCTACCCTTACAAAATATTGATTATTAATAAATTATAAAAAATAGTTGATACCCCCCCTGGGTACCCATGTGCATTTTTTCTATCATCCTAAGTTATGAAAATTCAAATATGGCGCGGTACTATGGCGCATCTCTCCTACTGTTGGCTGCCACGCGCGTGCATACTGTGGGAAGTTTAATTATCAAAACATAAATCTATGTGAATTGGCTTTGGCAATAAAATAACTAAGTAATTTAGCATTACTATTTTATTTAGTTATGAATTCAACAAACGAAAGAAACATTGTTCACTTCGACCTTGATACGTTCTTTGTATCGGTAGAGCGTTTGCATAACCCAAAACTAAGGGGCGTGCCAGTCCTGATTGGTGGCACTTCAGAGAGAGGCGTAGTGGCATCTTGCAGCTACGAAGCACGCTCGTTTGGTGTACACAACGGCATGGCCATGAAGATAGCACGCAGGCTTTGCCCACACGCTATTGCTATGCGTGGCGATGCGGGTTTGTACAGCATGCATTCAAAAGTAGTAACCCAAATATTGCGCGATAATGTGCCTTTGTTGGAGAAGGCATCGGTAGATGAATTTTACATTGACATGACGGGCATGGACAAAGTGTTCGGCATACGTAAGTATATATCCGAGCTGCGCGATAAAGTGATAAAGGAAACAAGCCTGCCTATCAGCATGGGTTTATCGCTGAACAAAACAGTATCGAAGGTGGCTGCTGGCGAGTGCAAGCCACAGGGTAAAATGATGATAGATATAGGTAGGGAGAAGGGCTTTCTTGCGCCGCTATCGGTACGTAAGTTGCCATTGGTAGGTAACGAAACCTACGAGGTGCTAAGTGAACTAGGCATCAAAACCATAGGCACCTTGCAGCAAGTGCCACAAACGCGCATGGAAAAAGTGCTGGGTAAAAACGGTATTACACTTTGGCAGCGCGCACAGGGCATAGACCTTAGCCCCGTAAAGCCTTACTACGAGCGCTCATCGCTATCGCTAGAGCGTACTTTCGATAAAGACACTATAGACTTTACCCGCCTTACCAATACTCTTACAGCCATGGTAGAGGGCCTCGGCTTTCAACTGCGCATGGGCAATAAAATGACGGCCTGCATAAGCGTAAAGGTGCGCTATAGCGATATGCAGGTAGCGCAAAAGCAAAAGCGCACCCCCTACACCAGTTGCGACCATATACTCCTGGGCATTGCCACCCGCCTACTTACCGATTTGTTCTCGCGCAGGCAACTGGTGCGCTTGGTAGGCGTTACGGTAAGCGAGCTTGTAGAGGGTGGCCATCAAATAAACATGTTGGATGATAGCATAGAGTTGATACAACTATATCAGCGAATGGATTTTCTAAAGAAGAAGTATCACGACAGCCGCTTGATAATGCGCGCCAACACCATGGAGCAGCGCAACCTTGGCGTATGGGACCCTTGGACGGGCGAACCACCTACCCCTGGCGGGCACCGATACGCATAAATATTTCTCAATCATGTACCTTAACTGCCATAGCCATTTTAGTTTGAACTACGGGATTATGTCGCCCGAAGAGCTACTGCAATGCGCCTCGGCTATGGGCATAAAGCGCATGGTGCTAACCGACATCAACAATACTTCTGGCTGTTTAGATTTTTTGCGCCTCGCACCTAATCCCCCCTATAAAATTGCGGTAAGCGTTGGGGTAGATTTTAGAAGGGACAATAAGCAACTGTTTATAGCCATAGCCCAAAACAACCAAGGCTTTAAAGAGATAAATGACTACCTGAGTATCTACCGAACAGCGCATACAGATATACCTGATACTATTCCCTATCTGCCCAATTGCTTCATCATCCACCCTTGGCATAAAGGCAAAAGTGTAGCGCTTGGCGCCAATGAATACATAGGCATACATCCTGATGATGTAACGGCATTTAGGTTATTCGGCAAGCAGTACCCGAATGATAAACACGTGATGTTAGCCACCGCCACCTTCCGCAACAAGAAGGACTTTAATACCCACCGCTTGCTGCGTGCTATTGATAACAATGAACTGCTGAGCAGGTTACCAAAAGAACAAGAAGGCAGGAGCACCGATACCCTGAAGCCCATGCAGAAGCTGATAGATGCTTTTGATGAATTGCCACACGCAGTTACTAATGCCG
>JAFDYM010000405.1 GCA_018267435.1 Bacteroidota bacterium
ACATCTAACGCATCGGTATGTGCAGGTCAATCGGTAACTTTTACTGCGGCTACTACCAATGCAGGCAATGCACCTACCTACCAATGGATGGTGAACAACATAAACGCTGGTACTAACAGCGCTACATTTACTACATCTACACTAAATAATAACGATGTGGTTACCTGTACGCTTACCAGCAACGCCGCTTGCGTAACCAACGCTACTGCCAATAGCAATGCGCTATTGATGACAGTAATACCTAGCACTGTGCCAAGTGTAAGCATAGCTACGGCTACATCTACTATATGCAACGGCAGCAGCGCAAGCTTTACTGCTACTGCTACTAACGGTGGCGCATCTCCAGCATATCAATGGAAGGTGAATGGCAACAACGTGGGCAGTAACAGCGCTACGTTCGCTTCATCTACCCTAAACAACGGCGATGTAGTTACGGTGGCACTCACCAGCAATGCTACTTGTCCGCTACCTGCTACTGTTACCAGCAATGCTATAACCATGACGGTTACTGGCTCGGTAGTGCCAAGTGTTACTATCAATGCAAGTGCTACAAGTATATGTGCAGGTGCATCGGCTACCTTTACAGCAGTGCCTGTTAACGGCGGCACTACACCTACTTACCAGTGGAAAGTAAACGGCTTGAACGTTGGCACTGGTAACACATACACTTCATCTAGCCTAAACAACAATGATACAGTAAGGGTGGTAATGACATCGTCAAGCGGTTGTGCATTGCCTACTACAGGTACATCAGCAGGTACTGTTATAACAGTTAACCCGAACGTAGCACCTACGGTAACAATAGCGGGCAGCAGCAATATCTGCGCAGGTGCATCGGTTACTTACACAGCTACTGTTACCAATGCAGGCACTACGCCAAGCTACCAGTGGAAACTGAACGGTAACAACGTAGGCGGCAACAGTGCTACATACATTACATCGGCATTGGCTAATAATGATACATTGTACTGTGTAGTTACATCATCATCTAGCTGCGCTACACCTAACACTGCTACTTCTAACAAGATAGGGGTTACTGTATCACCGAATGTTACTCCTAGCTTAAGCATAGCTACTACCAACACCAGCGTATGTAGCGGCACTACAGTAGTGTTTACAGCTACCGCTACCAACGGCGGCACTACACCTGCTTACCAATGGAAAGTGAACGGCAGCAATGTAGGCACCAACAGCGCAAGCTATTCATCAAGCACATTGAACAACAGCGATGTGGTAACATGTGTATTGACTAGCAACGCTGCTTGTGCTGCTCCGCTTACAGCTACTAGCAATGCAATAACAATGCTAGTAACACCAGTAGCTGCACCTACTATAACCATAAGCACAGCTACTACTACAATATGCAGTGGTGCAAATACTACCTTTACCGCAGCTATAACCAACGGTGGCGCTAACGCAGCTTACCAATGGAAAGTGAACGGCAACAACGTAGGCAACAACAGCGCTACATTCAGCACCACAACATTGGCTAACAACGATGTGGTTACATGTCAGCTTACTTCATCGGCACTATGTGCATCGCCACTAGTAGTTACATCGAACGCGATAGCGGTATCGGTAGGTACTAATGCTACACCTACGGTAAGCATTAGCGCGAACACTACAACGGTATGTGCAGGTACAGCAGTTAACTTTACAGCTACCATTACTGGCGGTGGAAGTACACCTGCATACCAATGGAAAGTGAACGGCGGCAACGTAGGTACTAACAGCCCTACGTTCAGCTCAACTACTTTGGCCAACAATGCAGTTGTTACTTGTGTGTTGACTTCATCATCGGCTTGTGCTACACCAGCAAGTGTTACATCTAATGCTTTAACAATAACAGTAAACACAGTAGTAGCTCCTACATTATCAATAGCTGCAAGCAGCACTACGGTGTGCAGCGGCACGGCGGTTACTTTTACAGCTACTGCTACCAACGCAGGCACTACGCCTACTTACCAATGGAAGTTGAATGGCAACAACGTAGGCAGCAACCAAGCTACTTACAGCTTAGCTGCACCTGTTAACAATGATGTAGTAAGTGTTGTGTTGACCTCAAGCGCTGCATGTGCTACACCTGCAAGCATTACATCTAACACGGTTACGCTATCGGTTAGCCAATCGGTAACGCCAAGTGTGGCTATAACAGCAAGCAGCACTAACGTGTGTGGTGGCCCTATAACATTTACTGCTACAGCGGCTAACGAAGGCACTACGCCAATCTACCAATGGAAAGTGAACGGCAACAACGCAGGTACTAATAACGCGAGCTTTACCACGGGTACGTTAACCAACGGCGATGTAGTGAGCGTGGTACTTACATCAAGTGCTGCATGTGCTACTTCGGCTACTGCTACTTCTAACAGCATAACTGTTACAGGTTCGGCGGCTACACCTGTGGTAAGCATAGCTGCTAACAATAGTAACATTTGCCAAGGCACAGCGGTTACATTTACAGCTACAGTTACCAACCCTGGTACTAGCCAAGCTTACCAGTGGAAGGTAAACGGTGTAAATGCAGGCAGCAACAGCAATGCATTTACAGTAAATACATTAACTGCTAATGATACCGTAAGCTGCACCGTAACTGTTACCAGCGCTTGCGCGGGTACACTGGTAGTAAGCTCGAACAAGTTGAGTATACAGATACTGCCTTCGGTTAATGCTTCGGTAGCTATTGCAGCTTCGCAGAACAATATATGCCAAGGCGTAGCGGTAACCCTTACGGCTACTGCTACCAACGGCGGCAACACGCCTGCTTACCAATGGAAAGTGAACGGCGTAAACACAGGCACTAACAGCAGCCAGTTTATTAGTTCTACATTGAACAATAACGATACAGTTACTTGCGTACTTACATCATCGGCTACGTGTGCATTGCCAGCAGCTGCTACTTCTAATGCTATCATAATGATAGTACAGCCATCGGTAGCGCCTACAGTAAGCATTAGCCCAAGTGCAGTTACAGCTTGTCAAGGCAGCAGCATAAGCTTTACTGCTAATAATACCAACGCAGGTGCTAACCCTGCTTACCAGTGGAAAGTGAACGGCAACAACGTAGGCGGCAACACGGCTACATTCAGCGCTAACAACTTGGCGAATGGCGATGTTGTAACTTGCGAATTGACTGGCTCGGCTGCTTGTTCGCAACCTGCTACTGCTACATCTAACGCAGTAACGGTGAACATAACAGCACCAGTTACACCTACAGTAAGCATTACTGCCAACACCACTTCTATATGCAATGGCAACACCATTACGTTTACTGCGGCATCTACCCACGGTGGCACTGCCCCAGTATACACTTGGATGGTGAATGGCAATACGGTAGGTGGTAGCTCAAATACATTCAGCAGCACTACATTGGCCAATGGTGATGTAGTGAGCGCACAGTTGACAAGCAACGCTACCTGTGTTACAAGTGCCACTGCACTATCTAACACTATAACGGTTAACGTTACTGCACCGGTTACACCTACGGTAAGCATAGTGTCAAGCGATACTACCATCTGTACAGGCACAGCGGTTACATTCACAGCAGTAGCTACCAATGGTGGCAGCACACCTAGCTATCTATGGATGGTGAATAGTAACACGGCGGGCACTAACAGCAATACATTCACATCATCTACCTTGAATAACGGCGATGTAGTGAAGTGTATATTGACAAGCTCGGCTAGCTGCGCTACTACGCAAGTGGCTACATCATCTACCATTACCATAGTAGTAAGCAGCAGCTTGCAGCCTACAGTTGCAGTTGCAGCATCGGCTGATAGCGCTTGTATAGGCACTGCACTTACTTACGCTGCTACTACCAACAATGCTGGCAGCAATGCACAGTACGATTGGCTAGTGAACAACAACAGCACAGGCATTACTACTGCTACATTTACAAGCAGCACATTGGCTAACGGCGATGTAGTGGTATGCCGCGTTACCAGCAGCGCAAGTTGCAGCAACGGTGCGGTGGTTTCATCACAGCCTATCACTGTACACATCATGTCATCTATTGTTCCTACAGTTACAGTATCGGCAAGCGATACCAGTATATGTGCAGGTCAGAACGTAGTGTTTACAGCAGCAGCTACCAATGGTGGCAATGCACCTATCTATCAGTGGTTGGTAAATGGCAACAACGTAGGCGGCAACGCTGCTACGTATGCATCGGCTACATTGGCTAACAGCGATGTGGTAACTGTAAGCCTAACCAGCAGCGAAAGCTGTGCAACGGTAGCTACGGTGGCATCGGCTCCGCTTACTATAGTGGTAGAAGCTAGCGTAGTAAGTTCGGTATCGGTTTCGGCCTTACCTAACGATACGATATGCGAAGGCACTAACGTAACCCTAACCGCACAAGCAGTAAACGGTGGCAACAGCCCTGTATATACTTGGAAAGTAAACGGTACAACCGAAGGTACTAACAGCGCTACCTACACTAGCAGCAGCCTAAGCAATGGCGATGTTGTAACGGTAGAATTAGCATCGAACGCTAACTGTGTAGCGCAAACTACGGTAAGCTCTACGCCAATAGCGTTTACGGTTAATGCTACACCTGCTATACCTACAATATCGCAAAGCGGAAATGTGTTGACATCGAGCGCGCCAGCGGGCAACCAATGGCATGCAGCATGGCAGCCTATCAGCGGCGCAACCGAGCAGAATTATACCATCAACAGCAATGGTTGGTACAGCGTAGTAGTAACCGATGCAAACGGTTGTACAAGCACCAGCGATTCGGTACAAGTAGTGTACAGCAGCATAGCCGATATAGATTGGAACAGCGCTATAAGCATAGCTCCGAATCCATTTATGGAGCAGTTCAAAGTAAACCTATCTGCCGAGGTATTGACCAATGGCGAATGGAACCTGACTGTAACCGATATGCTTGGTAGGTTGATATACGAAAAAGCTATCCGCCAACCGCAAATGATAGTTGATTTTACGCACCGCGCAGCGGGCACCTACAACGTAAGTATAAGCAATGGCAACACGTTGCGCACTTACAAAGTGGTGAAACAATAGAACTTTACCCCTGTGTATATAACCGACCACGGCCTTTGCTGTGGTCGGTTTTGTTTTTGTATTATGTTATCTATGATTTTATTCTTATTTCTTATCATTGCGCCCTCGTAACCTCTAAATATTAGTTACCTGCCATGAAAAAGTTTGTCGTTACTGCATTGTTTGCCTTTGCCTTGCTTTCAAGTTTTAGCCAAACCACTATTAGTCCTGCCGAGCGCCAAGCTTTGATAGAACAAATCAAGAGGGAAATTCTTGACTCGCTGCGAAACGAAGGTGTAGAAAAGCCCAAAGATGCTGTCGATAGTATGCGCATAGCTAGGCAGAACCAGTGGAAGGGTAAAGTAGAATTTAGTGGTTATGTAGAGGCATATTACCAATACGACTTTAACCAGCCACAGGATGGTAACCGCCCTGCTTTTGTATATAGCCACCACAGGCATAACGAGATAAACATAAATCTAGCTTACCTAAAACTGGCTTACAATGCACCGCGCTTAAGGGCCAACCTAGCCGTAATGCTTGGTACCTATGCAAATGCCAACCTTGCGGCAGAGCCTGGCTTGCTAAAGAATATTTATGAAGCCAATGCAGGCATCAACTTATCGAAGAAAAAACAAGTTTGGCTAGAGGGTGGCGTGTTTATGTCGCACATAGGATTTGAAAGTGCAGTAAGTAAAGATTGCTGGACAGTAACCCGTAGTATGCAGGCCGATAATATGCCTTATTTTGAAAGCGGCGTAAAGTTGACATATACCTCGGATAATGGTAAACTATTGGTAAGCGGGTTGGTACTGAATGGCTGGCAGCGCATACAGCGCCAAAGCGGTAATTCATTGCCTAGTTTTGGCTGGCAAGTGCAGGGTAAACCTAACGACAAGGTATTGATCAATTCGTCTTCCTTTATAGGTGCCGATAAACCTGATAGCATAAGGCAGATGCGCTATTTCCATGATTTGTATGTAATAATTAATGCTACCGATAAGTTTGGTTTGGCATTGAGCTTTGACGTAGGTATGGAGCAAAAAGCCAAAGGCAGCAAGCAGTATAATTACTGGTACACTCCAGCTATTATTGCCCGTTACGTGCCTATTAGCCAGTTGACACTTGCCGCCCGTGTAGAGTACTACGACGATAAGAATGGCGTGATAATAGCTACCGGTACACCGAATGGCTTCGGTACTTTGGGCTACTCGCTTAATTTGGATTACAGCCCAGTAAGCAATGCATTGTTTAGGGTAGAAGGCAAATTGCTGCATAGCCATAGCGATGCCATTTTTGCCCGAAAAGATGGCAGCTATACGCAGTTTAGCCCCTCGCTTGCAGTTAGCTTTGCTTACTCGTTCGGTTTTATGCCTGCGGTAGCTAAACAGTAGCAGCAATTACTTTCAATCTGTGCAAGTTCAGTCATAAATTAGTGCGCGTTTTATAAATTTGCCGCATTATGAAGATTTCGTACAACTGGCTGAAGCAATATGTAGATTTTAACCTAACACCTACCGACCTGGGCGAGGTGCTAACAGGCGTAGGCCTTGAGGTAGAAGATGTGATACCTTTCGAAACCATACAAGGTGGTTTGGAAGGCGTAGTGATAGGAGAGGTGATGGAATGCGGCAAGCATCCCGATGCTGATAAGCTATCGGTAACCAAGGTAGATGTAGGCACGGGCGAACTATTGCAAATAGTGTGTGGTGCGCCTAACGTAGCCGCAGGCCAAAAGGTGGTGGTAGCTACCGTAGGTAGCACTGTGTACCCTACTAGCGGCGATAAGCTAGCTATAAAGAAGGCGAAGATACGCGGTGTAGAAAGTTTCGGTATGATATGTGCCGAAGATGAACTTGGCCTGAACGATAACCACGCAGGCATTATGGTACTACCTGCCGATACGGTGGTAGGTACTAAAGCCGCCGATTATTTTAAAGTAGAAAAGGATTACATACTTGAAATAGGCCTAACGCCTAACCGTAGCGATGCCAATAGCCATATAGGCACAGCACGCGATATAGTTGCTGCCTTGAACATAGCATACAAAAGCAAAGTAAGTTTAACCAAGCCCGATTTAAGCAAGTACCAGGCTTCTTCTTCCCAAAGCAATATAAGTGTAGAAGTGGCAGATGCTGCTGCTTGCCCACGCTATAGCGGTGTGGTAATAGGCAACCTTACCGTAGGCGAAAGCCCTGACTGGTTGAAGAATAAACTAAAGACCATAGGTGCCCGTAGCGTTAATAATGTGGTAGACGTAACTAACTATGTGTTGCATACTTACGGTCAGCCATTGCACGCTTTCGATGCGGCTAAAATACGCGGTGGCAAAGTGCTGGTAAAGCAGTTGGCAGAAGGCACAGTGTTTAAAACGTTGGATGATAAAGAAGTGAAGCTAAGCGCTAGCGACTTGATGATATGCGATACCGAAGGTGGTATGTGTATAGCAGGTGTGTTCGGCGGAGCCGATAGCGGCGTAAGTGATAGTACTACAACTGTATTTTTAGAGAGTGCCTACTTTGCGCCATCGGGCATACGTAAAACTTCAACGCGGTTGGGCTTTCGCACCGATGCGGCAACACACTTTGAGAAAGGATGCGACCCTAACATAACCATAGACGCATTAAAGTATGCAGCTATACTGTTGCAAGAAGTGGCAGGTGGCCAGGTACAGAGCGAGATAATAGATATTTATCCAACACCAATAAAGGGAACTGAGCTTAGCGTAAGCTACGATAGGATATTGAAACTGGCAGGTTTTGTAATAGAAAAACCTACCGTGATAGCTATACTGAACCACTTGGAAATAGAGGTGAAGGAAGATGGCGATGCACTGCATTTGACCATTCCAACCTTTAAAACAGAAGTGAAGCGCGAGGCAGATATAGTGGAAGAGCTATTGCGTATATATGGTTACAACAGTTTTACACTACCTACTGCTGTAAAGAGCAGCCTGCAATTTTCGCCTGCAGTAAACGTGCAGAAGCTAGAGAATACCATAGCTGATATGCTAAGTGGTGCAGGCCTAAATGAGGTATGGACCAACTCGGTAACACAATCTAAATTTGAGCAGAGCGAAGCGTTGAAAACACAGCAGGTTAAGCTATTGAATAGCCAAACTGCTGAATTGGATTCGTTACGCACCTCATTGTTGTATTCTGGCTTAGAAGTAATAACGCATAACCAAAACCGCAAGAGTGCCGATTTACGTTTCTACGAGTTTGGTAAAACATACCACTTGGTAGATGGCAAGTACAGCGAGCAGCGCCACCTAGGTATATGGATGACAGGTAAAACCATGGAAGATAACTGGCTAGGCAAAGGCGATAAGGTTAACTTCTACCACCTAAAGGCAGCCGTGCAAAGCGTGCTGCGCCGCTTGGGTTACACTGGCCTGCAACTGTCGAACTTTGAGGAGCACCCTTATGCTTATGGCCTAGAAATAAAGAATGAAGATGTGCTAGTAGCCCGCCTAGGCAGCATAGATAAGAAAGTGCTGAAGGCTTTCGATGTAAAGAACGAGGTGTACTATGCTGACCTGAATTGGGACTATCTGTTAGAGCGTTCGCAGTTTGCCAAAACCAGCTTTACCGAGCTACCTAAGTTTCCTGCTGTGCGCCGCGACCTAGCCATGGTAGTAAGCGAAGACCTAAAGTTTGAAAGCATAGAGAAGATAGCATTTGCGGAGTCGAAAAAGCTATTGCAGGAGATATCGCTTTTCGATGTGTACAAAGGCGACAAGATTGAAAAGGGTAAAAAAAGTTATGCGGTTAGCTTTGTATTCCAGAATGCTGAGAAAACCCTTACTGATCAAGAAATTGAGAAGGTGATGAACCGCTTGATGGGTAAATATGAAAACGAGCTAGGGGCCGTTATCAGAAAGAATTAACACGTACGTATTTTTTTAGTATATTAACGAGGGGACACATTTTGTTGTTCCCTTTTTTCGTTTGTTAAGCTTATATAACGAGGACCCAATTTGCTTTGTTTGTTTAACAATTGTGTATTTTTGTGCCAGCTTGACAGCGAAGAGGTTTTTATTGTAACAACAAATCAATTATGTTAGTTAGAAAACGTATTCCTGTTAGGTTCATTCTGAATGAGATAAAGTGGGAGCTGCTATTTGTCAGCATTATATCATTTACTGTAATAGCCATTACCAAAACTTTCAAGGACTTTTTGCCCGAAATGCCGCTTACTGTGCCTGCATTTATAGGTACAGCCATATCGGTATTGTTATCATTCAACCTTAACCAAAGCTACGAACGCTGGTGGGAGGCCAGGATAATATGGGGTGCTATAGTAAACAACTCGCGCTCGCTGGTGCTGCAACTGCAAAGCCTGGTAGCCGATGGCAACGATGATGTTGTGCGCCGTATGGCTTATAGGCAAATAGCTTGGTGCTACTCATTAGGGCAGTCGCTTCGTGGTTTAGACCCTACCGATAATATTCAGAAGTATATAACTGCCGATGATATGGACGGTATAAAGAAGCACGACAACAAACCGATAGCTTTAAGCCAGTTACAGGTGCGCGAGCTAAAGGCATTGTATGATGAGGGGCAGATTGACACCTTTTCGCGCATACAGATAGATACAACAATAGAGGCTTTGGTAGCTGAAGCTGGTAAGGCCGAGCGCATCAATAGCACTGTGTTTCCTGTTACGTATCGTATTTTTCTACACTTTATTATTTACCTGTTCATAGCCACGCTATCCATAGCATTGGATCATGCCCCGCCAGCATTTGTAGTGCCCTTGCTGTTAATAATAGCAAGCGCGTTTTTCTTGCTTGAAAATACAGCAACACACATGCAAG
>JAFDYM010000406.1 GCA_018267435.1 Bacteroidota bacterium
GCCGTAACTAATAAATACGAGTTAAAGCAAAAAGCCCTTTCGGAAAAACTTGCGCAGCAGGAGATTGACGCATTGAAAAAAGAAGTACAGGCTATCTCGTTCAACTTAAGCGAAAAGATACAGGTGCTCGACGATTTAAAAGTCTATGTAAAGTCGCTTAAGAAGAAGGAACTGGAGGTAAGCGTTTTGGTTTCTACCATTTCAAAAAAAATTGACATGGTAAAAATTACTGAACAGGATAAAGCATCTATTCAGTACAAGCTAAGCGAAGGCAAACAAAAGCTTTCATCTGTATTGTCAGCTCAGTATCCGGTACTATCAAGCCTTGAAATTAACCTGTGCACTATGTTTGAAACGGGATTAACGAATAGGGAACTAGCTAGGCTATACGGGCAAACAGAAAAGAGCTATGAACAACACCGCTACCGAATAAAGAAGAAAATGGGCCTTAGCGCAAAGGATAATCTTGTAAAGCACTTAACCTTTCTGAATGGAATATAGCAAACAGATATATTCGGCTATGTTATTTCGGTGCCAAACCAACTTATTGAACCTTATAGGCCCCCTTTCAGAGCCTTTTTAAGTGGAGAATACCAGTCCTGAATCCCCGGGACGGACTGGTCGATATCGTGTTCTAGCTTTGTACAAATGATAAAGGCCCCTTTCGGAGCCTTTTTAAGTGGAGGATACCAGATTCGAACTGGTCGCCTTCCCGCACTACGTGCGGGACGCCCTACTGCTTTGCAACGAGTGCCTGCATATATGCCCTACGCTTTTTGCTTTTGATTTCGCTTTCCCGGAACATGGCCATGCTTCTCGTATCGTATTCTTCCATGTAAACTAATTTCCAATCGTTGGCACCAAGATTCTTGCGCAAGTTGTGTTCAGCAATACGCTTTTCTAGGTTTTCGGTTTGTCCTACATAGTACCTGTCCTTTAGCTCTGAGTATAAAATGTAAACTGTATATCCCATAAAGAGTAAAGGCCCCTTTCGGAGCCTTTTAAGTGGAGGATACCAGATTCGAACTGGTCGCCTCTTGCATGCCATGCAAGCGCTCTAGCCAAATGAGCTAATCCCCCTGCTGCTGTAGCGGTTGCAAATATAGTTTTTTGTTTTTCTCTGCCAAGTACCTGCACAAATACTTGATTTATTTGATGATGCATGTTTTTGAACCAATACAACTGGCGTTTCGCGCTACCTTATTTAGGGTATATAGGCGCTTTAAGTATAATGCATGCATAATAAGTAGCAGCTAATACCGAGTTTAACAAATGCGGATTCGAGGAATGAAGTTCGATGTTTTTTATTGCTTAAGCAATTGATAGTTAGATGTTTGTTCTGTTTTTGTTGTCTTTAGGACTTCCATTTTAACTCAAAATTTGATGTACCTCTATTAGCGATAAAAATTACTTTCGGCGCTCAATTAAATAAACGAGGATTCCATGAGGCAGTTTGTATTTTTTCTATGTGCGCTATTTATTTCAGTTGTTAGTTTCGGCCAGGCCATAACAGTTACCCAACCCAATGGGGGAGAGGTATTGTATGCTTGCCAGCAGTACCAGGTTAAGTGGAATGCCACGGGCACTTCCAATTATTACAATATCGATTATTCATTGAACAATGGTGCTATATGGACATCGGTAGCGTCGAACCTAAACATTACTAACGCGCAATACCTGTGGACAGTGCCAAACGTACAGTCTAATACCTGCCTTGTGCGTGTGCGCGATAAGAACGATACGTTGAAGCAAGATATAAGCGATGCGGTATTTACCATTAACATACCTGTAATAGTTACTTCGCCCAATGGTGGCGAGGTATGGGGCGCGGGTACCCAAAAACCAATAACCTGGAATATTCAGGGCACATCATTGGTGTTCAATATCGACTATTCGGTTAACGGAGGCTCTACTTGGAGCAGTGTAGTAAGCAATTACTCTACTTCATCGGGTACTTATAACTGGACGGTGCCCAATAATCCATCTGCCAACTGCTTGGTACGGGTAACAGATGCCACCACCAGTTGCATGACGGATATATCCAATGCGCCATTTACCATTACACCTGCGCAGCCCGTGCTTACATCGCCCAACGGTGGAGAAACTTATAATTGGGATTGTAGTACCAACATTACATGGAACACGGCTACCTTCTACAGCCCTGTAAGGATAGAATATAGTGTGGATAGCGGCTTAACATGGCAACTCATTACTTCTTCTACCAATAATAACGGTAGCTATACGTGGTATGTGCCAAGAGAAGTAACTAACAAGGTGCTAATTAAGGCAAGCAACACAGCTAACACAGCTTTGTATGATATAAGTAATGCAACATTCAGTATACGCAGGCCGCTAACTGTTACTGCACCTAATACTGGTGTGGTATTGAATGGCTGCGATAATTATACTGTTATATTTACTAAAACAACTTGTATATCGGGTTATTACACTGCTTACTATAGTACCGATGCTGGTGCTACTTGGAACTATATTGGTACCAGCAATAGTACCAGTTCATTTATATCATTTAGCTGGCAGGTGCCGAACGGCATAAGCAGTAGCCAGTGTTTGGTACGCGCCGTAAGCGATAACTATGCCAGCATAGCCGATACTAGCGATACCTATTTTACCATAATACCTAACAACGTAATTACAGTTACTGCACCAAACGGCGGCGAGGTAGTACCTGCACTTGGCAGCCAAACAATAACCTGGACCAATACGGCTGGCGCCAGCGGTGCCTACAACGTAGAATATAGCCGCAACGGCGGTAGTACTTGGAGCAGCCTGGCTACCAACATAACTGGTAATACCTATAACTGGACCAACATACCTAACGACCCGGGCAATACCTACCGCGTACGTGTAAGCGACTACAACAATATTTGTAGAAATGACATGAGCGATGCCAACTATACGGTAACACCTGCTCAGCCTATACTTACCTCGCCTAATGGTGGAGAAAGCTACAACTGGGATTGTAGTACCACTATTACTTGGAACGCAGCTACATTCTACAGCAATGTAAGACTAGATTATAGTACAGATAGTGGCGTAACATGGACTAACATAACCACTTCTACCTCTAACAACGGTAGCTATACATGGTATGTGCCAAGAGTAGTAACTAACAAGGTGCTTATAAAGGCTAGTAATACCGCCAACCTTAACTCGAATGATGTAAGCAATGCCACATTCAGCATACGCAGGCCGCTAACCGTTACAGCACCTAATACTGGTGTGGTGCTGAACGGCTGCGACAACTACACAGTTATATTTACTAAAACAACTTGTATATCGGGTTACTACACAGCATACTATAGTACCGATGCAGGTGCTACTTGGAACTATATTGGTACCAGCAACAGTACCAATTCATTTATATCATTTAGCTGGCAGGTGCCTAACGGTATAAGCAGCAGTCAGTGTTTGGTGCGTGCTGTAAGCGACAACTATGCCAGCATAGCTGATACAAGCGATACGTATTTTACCATAGTGCCGAACAACGTAATAACGGTTACCGCACCAAACGGCGGCGAGGTAGTACCCGCACTGGGAAACCAAACCATAACTTGGACAAACACGCCCGATGCTAGCGGTGCTTACAATGTAGAGTATAGTCGTAACGGCGGTAGTACTTGGAGCACCTTGGCTACCAACGTAACAGGCAATACCTACCAGTGGACAAACATTCCTAACGACCCTGGCAACACCTACCGCGTACGTGTAAGCGATTATAACAATACTTGTAAGAACGACATAAGCGATGCCAACTATACTGTAACACCTGCCCAGCCCATACTTACCTCGCCTAACGGTGGCGGAAGCTATAATTGGGATTGTAGTACCACTATTACTTGGAACTCGGCTACTTTCTATAGCAACGTGAAACTGGAATATAGTGCCGATAGCGGTTTAACTTGGACTTTAATTACTTCAAGCACATCGAATAATGGCAGCTATACTTGGTATATACCTAGAATTGTTTCGAACAAGATGTTGGTGCGTGCAAGCAATACAGCCAACCTTAGTTTGAACGATGTAAGCAATGCCACATTCAGCATCCGCAGGCCATTAACGATAACTGCACCTAATACTAATGAGGTACTGAACGGGTGCGACAACTACACCGTTATTTTTTCAAAAACAACTTGTATATCGGGTTACTACACAGCATACTATAGTACCGATGCCGGTGCTACTTGGAACTATATTGGTACCAGCAATAGCACCAATTCATTCA